>JBDLSU010000449.1:0-7756 GCA_039799405.1 Pseudomonadota bacterium
AGATCCGGCTAGAACAAAACCTTTATATCCTTCAGAAGAAAGCCACTCCGATAACGTAAAGAATAATCCTGTAATACTAACAAAAAAAATCACGACTTTGGCCATGTGTTTTTCGGCAGGGCTACTAAATTGAGTCATTTCATCTCCATTTGAAATATTAATACTGAAGGATTTTTTGCATAAAACTCAACCTTATCCCTATCGTGATAACCACAATTCAAATCTGCAACAGGTTCAATTAATTGTTCGATTTTCAAGCCAGCCTCGTTAATACAAAAATGTAGTTGTTCAAAATTATATCGCTTGAGATAAATGGATGAATTTTCATCCAAAAAATCAGCATGATAAAATCCATTTTCAAAATAATTCTCAACAACATAACCTTCATCTGTCTTACTTTTCGCAAACATTCGAATCGGATGAAGCATAGATGCAATAATTTTTCCTTTTTTAGACAAATGCATACGCATTTTTTCTAATGCAAAAGTTAAATCTTCGAAATAACTTATCATGAATGTGGCTATTATTAAATCAAACTTTTTATCGCCAAAATCGGCCATTTCAAATGACGACTCTATGAACTGGCATTTCTCTAAAATATCAGGAGGAAGAGAGGAGCAATGTTCGTAGGCTGACTTAAGCATTACAGCACTGGAATCTATTGCGACAACACTTGCACCCGCATGGAGCAATAATTTCGTATAAACACCCGGGCCACATCCAATATCCAAAACAGTAGAATTAGATAATCTACTCTTCTTCCCAATCAACCGTCTAATAACTGGCGCCTCTATATAATCATTAAATAAAAGACCTGTTGAAAGCCTTTGCTTAGAGTATCTATCTCCATACAAATTATAGGTATCTATTACCAAAGTAAGTTCTAATTGTTTTATCATAGCTTTCCTATCGTTCACATACACCAAAAACACCTAAGGAATGCATACCTCAATTGCCTCGATATAAATTGGCGACTGCGGTATAAATTGGCGACGGAGGTATTCAATGGCCGAAAAAAACTGTTAAATATGGCTTGAGCACTGCGTTTCAATGACTACACTGTATTTTTAACCATGCATAATAAGGTCACGAAACCCGGCAAACCTTCTTTACAATCCATTCGCTTACCAGATTAGAGGTGAGAACAAATTCACTAGCAGAATTATAGTTTAAGTACTGAGAAACTTTACGTGTAATTGATACGATTTTTTATCCGTTGGTATGAAATGAGACACCCGCGTGACATGGGCGCACCGCAGCTTAAGGGGTTTCTAACCATGTTGGCAACATAGCACAGTGCCTTTGTATCCCCCCAGAAAAACATTGAGTAAATTGCCATTTTTACATCTGGAGGTATTGCGTTTTGAATTGCCTTGGCCAGACAACATAAAACGCCCCGCCCCAAACGAATATGTGCCGTTCTGTCCAAGGCAGTGCAAAATGAAGAATGGCCGTTATTTAAATTTTTTTGATAAATTCAAATAACAGCCATCCTGACCAAGCAAATCTATTTACACCTTACTTCTTCCGCACCGGCGGCAAATCCGTACAAACACCTTCATACACTTCCGCCGCCATCCCAATCGATTCCCCCAGCGTCGGATGCGGATGAATGGTTTTGCCGATATCCACGCCATCGGCCCCCATTTCAATCGCCAGCGCAATTTCACCGATCATGTCACCCGCATGGGTGCCGACGATGCCGCCGCCGACGATGCGGTGGGTTTCTGCATCAAACAACAGCTTGGTGAATCCTTCGTCACGCCCATTGGCCACCGCACGACCGCTGGCGGCCCACGGGAAGTGGCCTTTTTCCAGTTTGATGCCTTTGGCCTTGGCTTCGTCTTCGGTAATGCCAACCCATGCCACTTCGGGATCGGTGTAGGCCACGGATGGAATCACCTTGGCATCGAAGAAGGCTTTGTGGCCCGCTGCGGCTTCGGCGGCCACATGCGCTTCATGCACCGCCTTGTGCGCCAGCATCGGCTGGCCGACGATATCGCCAATGGCAAAAATATGCGGCACGTTGGTGCGCATTTGGCCGTCTACCGGAATGAAACCGCGCTCGGTTACCGTCACGCCCGCTTGTTCGGCGGCCAGTTTCAAACCATTCGGGCTGCGGCCCACGGCCACCAGCACCATATCGTACAGTTGCGGCTCGGGAGCGGTGCCTGCCGGGTCAGCCGGGGCAAAGCTTACTTTGATGCCTTCCGGCAGCGCTTCCACCGCCACGGTTTTGGTCTTGGTCATGATTTTGCCGAAGCGTTTTTCATTGAACTTCTGCCAGACCTTGACCATATCGCGATCCGCGCCCTGCATCAGGCCGTCCATCATTTCCACCACATCAATCGATGCGCCCAGGGTCGAATACACGGTAGCCATTTCCAGGCCGATAATGCCGCCGCCCACCACCAGCATGCGCTTGGGGATAAAGCGCAGTTCCAGCGCGCCAGTCGAATCGACAATGCGCGGGTCTTGCGGCACAAATGGCAGCTTCACTACCGAAGAACCAGCGGCGATAATGGCTTGCTTGAACTGCACCACGCGGCGGCTGCCATCGTCTGCGGTAATGGCGATGTGATACGGGCTGACAAACTGGCCCAGACCGCGTTCCACCTTCACCTTGCGCGCCTTGGCCATGCCGTTCAAGCCGCCAGTCATTTTGGAAATGACTTTATCTTTATATCCGCGCAGTTGGTCGATATCCACTTGCGGCTTGCCGAAGGTGACGCCGTGCGCCGCCATGGCGGCGCTTTCGTCGATCATGGCGGCCACATGCAGCAGCGCTTTCGAGGGAATACAACCGACGTTCAGGCAGACACCGCCCAGGGTGGCGTAACGCTCGATCAATACCGTGTTCATGCCCAAGTCCGCAGCACGGAAGGCGGCGGAATAACCACCGGGGCCAGCACCGAGTACCAGCATGTCGCATTCGGCATCCACCGGGCCAGTGTAGCTGCTGGCGGTGGGGGCCACAGCAGGCGCAGCGGCAGCAGTTGGCGCAGGGGTTGATGCAGATGCTGCAGGGGCGGCGGATGCAGGCGCGCTTGCGGCAGCAGCAGGTGCTGGTGCAGCAGCGGCTGGCGCAGCAGCGCTACCTGCGGCTTCAATCATCAACAATACCGAGCCTTCGGCCACTTTATCGCCCACCTTGATGCGCAATTCGGTAATCACACCCGCCTGGCTGGAGGGGATCTCCATGCTGGCCTTGTCTGATTCGACGGTGATCAGCGATTGATCGACCTTGATGCTGTCACCCACCTTGACCATGACCTCGATTACTTCCACTTCTTTAAAGTCGCCAATATCGGGCACTTTGACTTCTACCATAGCCATCGTATTTCTCCGTTGTTCAGTTGGGTCGGGTTACAGCAGGGTTTTGCGCATATCGGCCAGAATGTCGGCCAGATACACGGCAAAACGCGCACCCATGGCACCGTCGATGACACGGTGATCATAAGAGAGCGACAATGGCATCATCAAACGTGGCTGGAAGGCGCTGCCATCCCACACCGGTTTCATGCTCGACTTGGACAGGCCCAAAATTGCCACTTCCGGCGCATTCACAATCGGCGTAAACGCGGTGCCGCCAATGCCGCCCAGCGACGAAATGGTAAAGCTGGCACCCTGCATATCGGCCGGTTTGAGCTTGCCTTCGCGCGCCTGGCTCGACAATTCCCCCATTTCCTGGGCGATTTGCATCAAGCCTTTTTGATCCGCGCCCTTGATTACCGGCACCACCAGCCCGTTCGGGGTATCGGCGGCAAAGCCGATGTTGTAATACTGCTTGAGGATCAGGTTTTCGCCATTGGCGTCGAGCGAGGCATTGAAACTCGGGTATTTTTTCAGTGCGGCCACGCACGCCTTGATCACAAACGCCAGCATGGTCAGCTTGACGCCCGACTTGGCATTGGAGGCATTGGCAGCCTGACGGAATTGTTCCAGCTCGGTAATGTCGGCATCTTCAAACTGGGTGACATGCGGAATCATGACCCAGTTGCGATGCAAATTGGGGCCGCTGATTTTTTTGATGCGGGGCAGCGGCAGCAATTCGGTGGCACCAAATTTGGAAAAATCGAGCGACGGCCATGGCAACAAATCCAGCCCGGCACCGCCCTTGCCTGCTGCTACTGGCGCAGCAGCGGGAGCGGCCATCACGCCCTTGACGAAGCTTTGCACGTCCAGTTGCGTGATGCGGCCCTTGGGGCCGGAACCGCTGACGCGACCCAGATCGACACCCAGTTCCCGCGCATATTTGCGTACCGAAGGCGAGGCGTGGTGCTTGCCGGAGGTGACGACCGATGAAGTAGCGGCTGCTGGTGCGCTGGCAGCAGCGACGGCTACCGGCGCAGCGGCTGCGGCCACAGGCGCGGCTGCTGCTGGCGCTGGAGCAGCAACACTTGCCGCCGCTGGTGCTGGTGCCGCAGCAGGGGCAGCCGCCGGAGCAGCCGCCGCTGGTGCATCCGCTGCACCCGCCGCTTCCACCATCAGCAACAGCGACCCTTCTGCCACCTTGTCACCCACCTTGACGCGAATTTCGGTCACCACACCCGCCTGCGACGACGGAATCTCCATACTGGCCTTGTCGGATTCGACCGTGATCAGGCTTTGATCGACATTGATCTTGTCGCCCACCTTGACCATCACTTCGATGACTTCCACTTCCTTGAAGTCACCAATATCCGGGACTTTGACTTCCACAATACTCATAGCATATGCTCCAAAAAGGGGTAGGGATCAGCAATCGACCGGATTGGCTTTTTCGGTATTGATGCCATATTTGGCAATCGCCTGCGCTACTACCGAAGCCGAGATCAAACCATCTTCAGCCAGGGCGCGCAAGCTTGATACCACAATGTAATGACGATTGACTTCAAAAAATTCACGCAGCTTGACGCGGCTGTCGGAACGGCCAAAGCCATCAGTACCGAGCACCTTGTAATTGCGGCCCTTGGGAATATAGGCGCGGATTTGTTCGGCAAAGGCGCGCATATAGTCGGTGGTGGCAACAATCGGGCCGGTTGAAGCGGCCAGACATTCGGTTACGTATGGTACGCGTTGTGGCTCGGTCGGGTGAACCATGTTCCAGCGGTCGGCGTCGTTACCGTCACGCGCCAACAGGGTCAGGCTGGGTGCCGACCAGATGTCGGCAGCGATGCCGAAATCCTGCTGCAACAATTCGGCAGCGGCCATCGATTCGCGCAAAATAGTGCCGGAACCAATCAACTGCACCCGGTGTTTGCTGTCTGGCGCGCCTTGCTGCAGCAAATACATGCCCTTCAAAATGCCCTGCTCCTGACCTGGCTTGATGCCGGGGTGCGGGTAGTTTTCATTCATCACGGTGATGTAGTAGAACACATCTTCCTGATTTTCAATCATGCGGCGCAAACCGTCCTGAATGATCACCGCCACTTCATGCCCAAAGGTCGGGTCGTAAGGAATGCAATTCGGTACGGTGGCGGCCATCAAATGGCTGTGGCCGTCTTCATGTTGCAAGCCTTCGCCGTTCAGCGTAGTACGGCCAGCGGTGCCGCCCATCAGGAAGCCACGCGCGCGCATATCGCCTGCGGCCCAGACCAAATCGCCAATGCGCTGCATGCCAAACATGGAGTAGAAAGTGTAGAACGGCACCATGATGCGGTTGTTGGTGGAATACGAAGTGGCCGCCGCTATCCACGAGCTCATGCCGCCTGCTTCGTTAATGCCTTCTTGCAAAATCTGCCCGGCCTTGTCTTCGCGGTAGTAGCTGACCTGGTCTTTATCGACCGGTTCGTACAACTGGCCTTGCTGATTGAAAATACCAATCTGACGGAACAAGCCTTCCATACCGAAGGTGCGTGATTCATCGACCAGAATCGGCACAATGCGCTGGCCCAAGGTTTGGTCGCGCAGCAGGGTAGAAATAATCCGCACATACGCCTGGGTGGTGGAAATTTCACGCCCTTCTGCTGTGGGGTCGAGCACGTTCTGGAAGGCCGACAGCGCTGGCACTGCCAGTTTTTCATCAGCCTGCGGGCGACGCTGTGGCAAATAGCCACCCAGTTTTTTACGCTGCTCGTGCAGGTAAATCATTTCCGGGGAATCATCGGCTGGCTTGAAGAACGGGATTTCGGCCAGTTTGTCGTCCGGAATCGGGATCGAAAAACGGTCGCGCATCTGGCGCACCGCTTCATCATCCAGTTTTTTGGTCTGATGCGCAGTGTTGCGCGCTTCGCCAAACTTGCCCATGCCAAAACCCTTCACGGTCTTGATCAGCAAGGCGGTGGGCTGGCCCTTGTGTTCTTGCGCCAGTTTGAAGGCGGCGTAGATTTTGTGCGGATCATTACCACCGCGATTGAGGCGGCCAATATCGTCGTCGCTCATATTGGCGACCATTTCCAGCAATTTCGGGTGCTTGCCAAAGAAGTGTTTGCGCACATACGCGCCGTCTTTGGCTTTGTAGTTTTGATATTCACCGTCCACGGTTTCCATCATCACCCGCTTCAGGATGCCGTCTTTGTCGCGCGCCAGCAATTCATCCCAGCCGTGGCCCCAGATGACTTTCACCACGTTCCAGCCAGCACCGCGCAAATCGGCTTCCAGTTCCTGGATGATTTTACCGTTGCCACGCACCGGGCCGTCCAGACGTTGCAAATTACAGTTAACCACCATCACCAGATTGTCGAGCTGTTCACGCGCGGCCATGCCGATTGCGCCCAGCGATTCCGGCTCATCCATTTCACCATCGCCGCAGAATACCCAGACCTTGCGGTTGCTGGTATTGGCCAGGCTGCGGGCATGCATATATTTGAGGAAGCGGGCCTGATAGATTGCCATCAGCGGGCCAAGGCCCATGGAAACGGTGGGGAACTGCCAGAAAGTGGGCATCAGTTTCGGATGCGGGTAGGAAGACAAACCCTTGCCATCGACTTCGCGGCGGAAATTGATCAACTGGTCTTCGCTCAATCGCCCTTCCAGGAAGGCGCGCGCGTAAATGCCGGGAGAAGAATGGCCCTGAATATAAATCAAATCGCCACCATGGTCTTCGGTGGGCGCATGCCAGAAATGGTTGAAGCCAATGCCCAGCATATTGGCCAGCGAAGCAAAGCTGGAAATATGACCACCCAGATCGCCATCGACGCGGTTGGCCTTGACCACCATCGCCATCGCGTTCCAGCGCATCCAGGAACGCAATTTTTCTTCGTATTCAAGATTGCCGGGGCAGTGGATTTCGAGGTGGGCGGGGATGGTATTGACGTAAGCGGTATTGCTGGAGAAAGGGATATGGACACCACAGCGGCGCGCCAGATCGACCATACGTTCCATTAAATAGTGCGCCCGTTCCGGGCCTTCATTATCGATCACCGCTTCCATGGCGTCGAGCCATTCGGTGGTTTCCAGATGATCTGGATCGTTGGCGGCCTGGACCGACATTTGGTCGAGTTGTGCTGACATGCTTGCTTCTCCTTTAGTTGTGCCGCGCGGCATTCCATGATCTTAATACGATTATTTGGTGCATCCAACTTGCTGCTGGCGGGTATTGTATCAGCACTTTTTGAATTTTTCAAATTACGATATGGCGTTTCATAATGCGGAATTTTACGTTGAACTACATCAATTTTTCGTAGTAGACCAAGCCCGAAAACGCATCTCCCTCACATGCTCCAGCGCAATCAAGACCAGCCGCAAACCAGTTTGCGGCACATCAATCAGCATCAGAACAAATCGGAGAAAAACTTAATTTGATACATATATGAACCCGATTACTTGCAATATA
>JBDLSU010000450.1:0-2510 GCA_039799405.1 Pseudomonadota bacterium
GTCGCTACCCCACCGGCCGCCTGCATTCGTTTTTCCTATGGTGATAATGCCCAATATGCACAAGCGCATGGCGGTGGCGGCGGGGTTGCCAATACCGATGTCCAGGTGCGAACTTCATTTAACTTCCTTTACTTTGATACCGCCACCAATCACTGGGTCGCGGTTTCGCAACCGCTGGAAACCCAGCCCACCACGGCGCAACCGGTCAAAGGCTGGTTTGAAAGCAGTGAAGCCTTTGCTGAAAGACAAAAATCATTCCGCCGCAAAGGCACCCAGGTTGCCATGCCGCCAGCACGGGCACCGTGGCGCGAGATGATTCCGTATTAAGCGCACTCTGGCTCAATTTGGCTTTCAGGGTTGCGCTTCAAAGTGGGCCTTCAAAGCCGGATTTTATTCAGAATCAGACGCGGGGTCGATCGCGCTAAGCCATGCCGGCATTGCCATCGACCCCGACAATTTTCGGCACATTCAACTGGCGCGGCGCAATCTGTTTTTTGTCGCGCAACCACTGCGCCACCACTTCCCACACGGGTTCACCCGTCGCACCAGCCGTAACCGGTGCCCAGCCTGCCACCTTGTAACGCTTGCCTGCTTCCAGTGGCTTGCCGTTCAGACGCATGTCCTGAATGCGCTGGCCGATTCTGGCATTCGGATGAATCGTGTATTGCAAACCACCAACGCGCACCATATCGCCGCCTTGCTGGTAATACGGATCCGGATTAAACAGATTATCGGCCACGTCTTCCAGAATGGTTTTGATGCCGCTGCCGCTGATTTCGTTCAGGGTGGTGTGCGAATAAGTGGTGGCGGTTTGATCCATTAGTTGTTCCATCGTGATGTCACTATTGGGCAGCAGCGAAGTGCCCCAGCGGAAACCCGGTGAAAACGCGATTTCGGCATCCTTGACTTCCATCAGCGCATCCAGAATCAACTGATCAAAGCTGCCATTGAAATTACCCCGGCGGTACAAGCTGCCCTGGGTTATGGCCAATTTCTCCTGTAATTTGTCCAGATACGGCGCGCGGTTATGGTCGATCAGGCGTTGCATTTCCACATCAGCGGGTAAAAAGTTGGCAAACACCGGCAGCAAGTGGTAGCGAAAATCGCTGATCTTGCCATCTTTTACATCAAAATCCAGTACCGCCAAAAATTTGCCATTGCTACCGGCATTGGTGACGATGGTTTTGCCGCCCGGATTGCTGACGATGACCGGTTGCGGCACCGCGTCATGGGTGTGCCCGCCCAGAATGGCGTCAATCCCGCGCAGGCGCGAAGCCATTTTCAAATCCACATCCATACCATTGTGTGACAGCAAAACCACCACCCTGGCACCCTGGCTGCGCGCCGCATCCACGGTTTTTTGCAGCTTTTCTTCTTCCAGGCCAAAACGCCAGTTCGGCACAAAATGGCGCGGGTTGGCGATTGGGGTGTAGGGGAAGGCCTGGCCGATAATTGCCACCGATACCCCATTCATTTCACGCAAGACAAAGGGCGGAAATACCGGATCATCAAAATCAAGGGTGTGGATATTTTGTGCCACAAAGCTGATCTTGTTCTTAAAATCCTTTTGCACGATTTCCATCACACGCTGTTCACCCAGCGTCATTTCCCAGTGCGCCGTCATCACGTTCACGCCCAGTTGCAGGCTGGCTTGCACCATGTCCTGACCCCGGGTCCACAGCGCCGTGGCCGAACCTTGCCAACTGTCGCCGCCATCGAGCAACAAGGCTTGCGGGCGATTGGCTTTGATGCGCTTGACCAGCGTGGCCAGATGGGCAAAGCCGCCGACCTTGCCATAAGTGGCGGCGGCTTGTTCAAAATTGAGGTAAGTGAAGGCGTGCGCGTCGATACTGCCCGGTTTGATGCCAAATTGCTTCAGCAAATGGCTGCCCACCAGATGCGGTGCTTTGCCATTGGCCGCGCCGACGCCAATATTGGTGTGCGGCTCGCGGTAATACATCGGCAGCAACTGCGCATGGCAATCGGTAAAGTGCAGCAAGTGTACATTGCCAAAACGCGGCAGATCGTACAGCTTGCTGGCGGCCGGTGCGGCCAGGGCCGATTGTTGCGTCAACGGCAAGCCGGCTGCGCTGGCCAGTGCCAGCATTTCGAGAAATTCACGGCGGTTCATGGCACATCGCGTCCGGAGTTTATTGGTTGACGGGTGATTTTGGATCGAGCAACAGCGCCATCAAATCCTTGATCTGCGCCTCTTGCAAGATACCGCTATGACCAAAGCGTGGCATAGTCGAGCAAGCTTTAAAGGCTTGCGCATTATAGATTTTGGCCCAGGTGTATTTCATTATTTCGTCACTTTGGCCGCGCAATTTGCCATACTGGTAGAGCGAGGGGCCGATATTGCCGTAGGAAATTTCAGTCTTGCTCAGTTGGTGGCAAGCATAGCAATTGCCGCCATTCGGGGTTTTGGCGCTGGGGGCCGGGTCGGAACTTTGCATGCCACGACCATTTTGCGCGATTTGCTCGCCCACTTTAAAATCACCCAGATACTT
>JBDLSU010000451.1:0-7914 GCA_039799405.1 Pseudomonadota bacterium
CGTGGCGATGTTTTATTATGTTTCGACTTTGTAAAATTAGCACCGATTGTATCAATGCCAATTAAAAGTGCCGGAATAAATGAGTCAGAAGATTCGCCTACCCGTGCACTTTGTCACAGTATGCCATTAAACCGTAGATTTGTGTCCAGAAAGATGCGGGGATTTTTTGATTTGTCGATGGATGGCAGCATGTCGCTTGATCAAGGCAGGTGCGTGCGCGGCGCTGCTGCGCCTGTTTTCACCCGCCAAAATCAATTGATAACGACACCAAAAGGCAGATGGAATGTTTATGCTTTCGGCAATTGAAGCGATTCGGCGTACAAAACTGGCCCGACTTCAGCTACTTGCGCCACAGTGCTCATGCCCAGATTTGACACCACCACGAACCCGGCGACACCAACAGTCAAAACAAAGCCAACTGCACTGCAACCATAGACCAGGGTCTTCATCAACTGCAACCGTGCTGCTTGAACGGCGTTCTGTTTGTCATGCTGATTTTTCATACACCCCCCTATTTTATTAAACTGCGGCAAAAATCCTTGCTCTTTACACATGCCCCGGATCAGCCGGATCGGTGCGAGCAAGTAGGATTATGATAGGTAAATATGGAAGAAAATGACAGATGCAATTGAACGATAAGTTTTACCACACAGATTGGCTTTAAGACCACTGTATTGCTGTGCACCGCAGCAAACTGTGCTGATCTTTTTGGCAATTTATTTATAATTTGTACTTTTTACTAACTTTTTCCGATTTTTACAGCAGAAAGCGGGACAAGGTGCTACAGTTTTAATGTGACACCTATGAATTCAAAATTATTCATAGCTTTTGCCAAGGCTGACACCTGAAAAAGTCTGCTTGGCATTAAGAGCAATATAGTACCAGCGCCCACTGCTGGGGCTAGCAGTACTCACACTTTCTTCGTTACCGGCTTTGGCTGAAGACAGGTCATACGATACAGTTGTCGGATAACGCTCAAAAGCCACATACAGATCAACGTCACCGCTGCCGCCAGTGCTGAACAAGCGCAAATTTTTAGCCCCGGTTGGCAGCAAGATAGAGGCATAGGCCTTGCCAGTGCTGGATAAATTGTTGATCATGCAGTTTTTGCCGGGTTGATTGCTACCACTGGTACATGCTGGCAAGGTCGGCGTAGTGCTACTTGGCAAAGGCGGCTCGCCAGCCGTGCTGGCAGTTTGCAGCCAGGTGGCAAATTCACTGTCGTAGCGGGTGCCGATGCTATTCATACAATTCTGATAGCCGGTATAGTCGCCCAAACGGTAAAATTCCACCGCTTTATCGATGTCGGCACGATGGCGTTCATTCATGAAACGTGTTGCCATATAGCCCCAACGATAGGCCCGATTGACATAATCCGACATCGAATAAGTGTTGCGGAAGGTGATGTTGAGCGAATAAGTGCCCGCCACCGTGGCGTCAATTCCCTTCTGATTGTTATTTTTCAGCGATAGCTATTCGGCAATACCTTCAATCCACCAGACCGTCGGTTTTTGGCCGCGCTGACAGAAAAATTGCCGAAGCTTGCGGCTGGCTGGCGCTATTGGTAAAGCGTTGTACCGGTTGGCCAGGCCTTGCGTCAGCGCCGCTGCATGCGACATTCATGGCGGAAGGAAGGGGTAAAGGGCGGCTTGCCATGGGATTGCCAAGCGATTGCCAAGCGATTGCGGTGCAAACTACGCTACCAGCAACGCTGCATGATACACTTTTCGCTTCTCCTGATCTTGAAAATGTGCTCCTTATGAATATTGTGATTCTCGCCGCCGGCATGGGCAAGCGCATGCAATCGGACTTGCCGAAAGTATTGCATGCGCTGGCAGGCAAAGCGTTACTGCACCATGTAATTGATAGTGCGCAGCAACTGTGCCAACAATTGCCGCAGCACAAACTGGTGGTGGTCGTAGGGCATGGCGGCAATGCAGTGCCGGACTATCTGGCGGCGCAAAAACTGGATGCCTCAGTCGCTTTGCAGGCACAGCAACTGGGCACCGGCCATGCGGTGCTGCAGGCTTTACCGCAACTGGCGCTGGATCAGCCCACCCTGATTTTGTATGGCGATGTACCGCTGACACGGGTAACTACCCTGCAAGGCTTGCTGGCCGTGGCGGGAGCGGACAAACTCGGCGTACTGACCATGGAAGTGCAGGACCCGACCGGGCTGGGGCGCATGGTGCGCGAAAATGGCAAGATTGTACGCATTGTCGAACAAAAAGACGCCAGCCCGGCCGAATTGGCGCTGCGCGAAATCAATACCGGCATCATGGTGGCACCAACCCGCATGCTGGCGCAATGGCTGGCGGCTTTGTCCAATCAAAACGCCCAGGGCGAATATTATCTGACCGATATTGTGGCGCAGGCGGTGCAAGCCGGGGTGCCGGTGGTGTCCAGCCAGGCCGAATTTGAATGGGAAATTCTGGGTGTGAACAGCAAGGTGCAACTGGCGCAACTGGAACGCATCCACCAGGCCAATCTGGCGCAACAACTGTTGCAGCAAGGCGTCACGCTGGCCGATCCGGCGCGCATCGATATTCGTGGCCAATTGCGCTGTGGCCGTGATGTGTTTATCGATGTCGGCTGTGTGTTTGAGGGAGAAGTAGAACTGGCCGATGGCGTACAACTGGGTGCGTATTGTGTGTTGCGCAATGCCAAAGTCGGTGCCGGTAGCGATATCAAACCGTTTTGCCATATTGAGCAGGCCGAAGTTGGCCCGCACAATGCCATCGGCCCCTATGCCCGCCTGCGCCCGGGTACGGTGCTGGCGGACAAGGTGCATGTCGGCAATTTTGTCGAGATTAAAAATAGTCAGGTTGCCAGCGGCAGCAAGGCCAATCATTTAAGTTATATTGGTGATGCCAGCGTTGGCGCGCGCGTCAATATTGGTGCCGGTACCATCACCTGCAACTATGACGGCGTCAACAAGTTTCGCACCATCATTGAAGATGATGTGTTCATCGGCAGCGATACCCAGTTGGTGGCACCAGTTACGGTAGAACGCGGTGCCACCATCGGCGCGGGTACCACGCTGGTAAGCCGGGCACCTGCTGAAAAACTGACGCTCTCGCGCGCCAGACAAATGACAATTGATACCTGGCAAAGGCCGCAAAAAAAGAAGTAAGCGCGTCATAATGGCATGGTAGCAAAGTGGCGCTTTGAACCACCCGAACCGGGTAATCAGGGCATTTCAGACCAATTCAGGATCATTTCAGGCAGACAGGGTTAACCATGGGCTTACGTATTCTTGCCACCGGTGGCACCTTTGACAAACACTATGACGAAATCACGGGCAAACTCGGTTTTGGCCAATCGCACTTGCCCGCCGTGATTGAGCGCACCCGCATGACGGTGCCGGTGATGCTGGGGCAACTGCCTTTGCAGGATTCGGCCGATATTGAAGAAGACGACCGCATCCGGATTCTCGACTCCTGCGACCTGGCCCCGGAGCCATCGATCGTCATCATCCACGGCACCGACACCATGCGTGATACCGCCGAATATCTGGGGCGCGCCAATTTGAAGAAAACCATTGTCCTGACCGGGGCCATGATCCCGTATGAAATCGTCAATTCGGACGCCTTGTTCAATCTCGGTTTTGCCTGCGGCGTGGCGCAAACCCTGCCTGCCGGGGTGTACGTGGCGATGAATGGTCAGGTGTTTTCCTGGGACAATGTCGAAAAAAATCGGCTGGCAGGCATATTTCAAACGCATCGACCTTAAGTTCAAGCGGGATTATCAAATCGCAGCATGTTATTATCGCTGACAGAGCCAGCTTGAGCCGGGGTCAGCAAAGTAAAAACGGGTCAGGCCTGATTCACCACAAGGAGAATGACATCCCTATGCGGCGTGTACTGATACTGTGCCTGGCCTGTTTGCTCTGCTTCACCTGCGTCGGTGAAAGCAGCTCGCAGTCACGCCCGCAGGGCAGCATTGCGGTGTTGTTTCCCGATATTGGTGACCCCTATCGCGGCATATTTCTCAAAATTATTGATGGCATTGAAGACAAAACCAAAAGCCGGGTACTAAGTATTCCGGTCACCAACAATGCCAACCCGGCCGATTTGCTGGCCCAGCTCAAACGCACCGACATCAAAACCGTGATTGCACTCGGGCGCAACGGGGTCAAAGCCAGCGCCGGTCTGGATCATGATTTTCGCCTGATACTCGGTGGTGTTGCCTCACTCGGCAATAGCGACATTGGCGGTATCAGCTTCAATAGTCTGGCCCCCGATCCGGCCCTGTTGTTTGCGCGTCTGAAATCCTTCATGCCGCCAGTCAAAAAAATCCACGTTGTTTACGAAACGCAACAAAACGCCTGGCTGATCAAGGCGGCACAAAATGCGGCCAAAGCCCAGGGCATGGAATTGATTGCCTATGAAGCCAGTGACATCAAGGCTGCGATGCTGTTGTACCAGCAAATTCTGGGGCGCGCCGATCCCCGGAGTGAAGCGTTATGGTTACCGCAAGACCTGAAGACGGTGCAGGATGCGGTGGTGCTGCCACTGGTCCTGCGCAGTGCCTGGGACAATAATCTGCTGGTGTTTTCCAGTAACGTCAGCCATGTCAGTCAGGGCGTCTTGTTTGCGCTATACCCGGACAATTTTGAATATGGCCGCAAACTGGGGCAAATTGCCCTGCAACCCAATTTGCCGCATGGTGCCGCAACGCTAAAAGAAGTGATGATTGCGGTTAATTTAAGTACCGCCAACCATTTGCGCATCAACCTGAACTATAACCAGTTGCAAGAGTTCAACATGACCTTCCCGGAGCGCTGAAGCCATGAACGGGATTAGCGCATGGCTGCATAAAACCGGGTTGCAACAGCAATTAACTGTTGCGGTAACGCTGGGTGTGCTGGTGCTGACCCTCCTTTCGTCGCTGGCCAGTTCGATCCAGAGTAGCCGCCAGATTCGCCAGGTATTGCTCACGCAGGGCCAGCGCATTGCCGAAAATCTGGCCAATGGTTCGCAATTGTCGGTGCTCTACCATAATGGCAAACAGGCGGAAGCGGCGATGGGCATTACCATGGCCTTCCCGGACGTGATTTACGCCGCCGTGTATGAAACCGACGGCCGGATAATTACCAAATCCAGCAAACTGAGCCTGATCAATTTTGCGCCATCCAAAGTCCTGGACGAACAGCGCGCCACGCTGGAATCTGAAAATCCACAATACTGGAATTTCATCGCGCCTGTCGTGATCGAAAACCAGGGCAATTCCCAATTTGAACCAGAACAAGCAACGCGCCAAACCGTGGGCTATGTGCGGGTGGTACAAAGCAAATCCACCCTGACCCAGATGATGATGCAAGTGTTTGGCCTGAATCTGGCCATTTCACTTTTCTTTGCAGTATTGTTTTTGATTGTGATCCGCTTCCTCACCAATCGCCTGACCCGGCCCTTGCAACAGTTGTCGTCCACCATGAATCTGGCCCAGCATGGTGACGGCAACTTGCAAGCCGACGAAAGCAGCGGCCCCAGCGACATCACGACCATGGCGCACGCCTTCAATGGCATGATGCGCGCGCTGTGGGAACGCGAGCAGCGCTTTCGCAGCCTGACCGCCTTGTCGTCAGACTGGTATTGGGAACAAGACCGGGATGGCAATTTCACCTTTATTTCAGCCGGGTTCAAGGACATCACCGGACTCGACCCTGGCCCCTGGCTGGGCCAGCAACGCCAACGCAACGGCAACTTCCGCTACACCGACGAACAATGGCAGTATTACCAGATTTGTCTGGAAAAACAGGTGGCCTTTTATGACTTTGAATGGGAAGTGACCCAGGCTGATGGCAGCTTGCGCTACGGTTTCAGCAGCGGTGAACCGGTATTTGACAGCCATGGCGAATTTGTCGGCTACCGTGGGGTGGGCAAAGACAATACCGACCGCAAACGCGCCGAAAACCAGATCCGGCAAATGAACCAGGAACTGGAGCAGCGGGTACAAGAGCGCACCGCGCAACTGGAAGAAGCCAAGTTGGCAGCAGAAGCGGCCAATCGCGCCAAATCGGCGTTTTTGGCGAATATGTCGCATGAAATTCGTACCCCGCTCAATGCGGTATTGGGCTATTCACAACTGCTGGCCAGCGATCCCAAGCTATCGCCGGAACTGCTGCCCACCGTTACCCCGATTGAAAAAGCCGGTAACCATTTGCTGACCCTGATCAACGATATTCTCGACCTTTCCAAAATTGAAGCCGGTGCCATGACGCTGGATCTGGTCGATTTTGACTTGACTGGCTTGCTGCAGGAATTGTCGGTGCTGTTTGTGCTGCGCTGCAAACAAAAAAACATTCTGTGGCAATGCCAGCACAGCTTGCCCAGCCCTTACCCGGTGCTGGGTGATCCGGTCAAATTGCGCCAGGTTTTGATTAATTTGCTGGCCAATGCGGTCAAATTTACCGAGCAAGGTGGCGTGCGGCTGCAAGTGACGCAAAGCGCAAATGAACAAATGACGTTTGAAGTAATCGATAGCGGCCCCGGCATCGCGGCGCAAGACCAGCGCAGCATTTTTCAGGCCTTCCGCCAAACCGAAGGCGGCAGCAAAAAAGGCGGAACCGGCCTGGGGCTGGCAATTTCAACCCGGCAGGTCGAGTTAATGGGCGGGCAGTTGGCGCTTGAATCACAACTCGCCCACGGCTCACGCTTTTACTTTACCCTGCCACTGCCGCCCGCCAAAATCAATAGCAGTCACTTTGCCGCGCTGCCACAAGTGCAGCATGTGCTGCCGGAACACCAGATTTCGATTCTGGTGGTGGATGATAATCCGGAGAACCGCGATATTTTGTCGCGCATGTTGCGCAATATCGGGGTTCAGGTCGATCAGGCCGAAGATGGCTTGCAAGCACTGGAAATGCTGCATCAACCGCACAATGCACGCTATGATCTGATATTTATGGATATTCTGATGCCGCAGCTTGATGGCCTGGCTACCTTGAAGCGGATGCAAGCCGAACTGCCACGCCCCCTGCCCTTGTGCGTTGCTGTCACCGCGTCAGTATTACAGCATCAGCGTGAAGACTATCAGCGCCAGGGCTTCGATGATTTTATCGCCAAACCGTTTTTGTTCGGCACTATTTGCAGTTGCCTGCAACGCTTGCTGGGTGCCGAATTCAGCTATGCCACACCCGCAGCGGTAGCGCAGGTCAGCGACAATTCGGCACGCTTGTCGCATGCCGCATGGGAAGCGCTGATGAAAGCGCTCGATTCCGGCTGGGTCAGCGGCATTGCCATCGCGCTGAACCAGATCGCCCAAACCGAACCCGCCACCGAAGAATTTGTCGCCCATATCCGCACCCTGCTCGACCAATACGATATGGATGGCATCCGCCATGCACTGCAAGGAGTAAGCCATGACTAACGAAATGCAAATGACCAATCTGGCTGGTGCCAAGGTCTTGATCGTTGATGATACACCGGCCAATATCGGGGTCTTGCTGCGCATGCTGGAACAAGAAGGTTATCAGGTACTGGCCGCCACCTCGGGCGAAACTGCACTCAAAATTGTCGCCAACACCGTGGTCGATTTGATCGTGCTCGATATCATGATGCCCGGCATGGATGGACTGGAAACCTGCCGTCGCCTGAAAACCATGCCCACCAGCCGCGTCACGCCGGTGATTTTCATCAGCGCGCTCAGTGATACGGTGGATATCATCGAAGGCTTTCGCGCCGGGGCGGTGGATTATATTCACAAACCGTTTCGCCAGGAAGAAGTCTGTGTGCGGGTGCGCATGCACTTGCAGATGACCAAATACTTCAACGCCTACCGCTTTGAAGCCGAACGCTTCCGCGCCATTGTCAATAATATGGCCGAAGGTTTGCTGTTGATTACGCCGGATGGCAAAATCCGTTCGGCCAACCCGGCCGCCTATAATTTGATGGGCTATGCGCCGGGCCAACT
>JBDLSU010000452.1:0-6792 GCA_039799405.1 Pseudomonadota bacterium
CGCTGATGAAAAACACTACATCTATCGGGTTCAGGACATGAGGAAATATCTGGCCGCTGGATTAGGGGTCAGCCCAATTGTTGCTTTAAACAACTTTGACCATTCCTTCACTACTCACAAAGGGATTGTCGCATTTGATGTTTCTGGATGGAATAATGCAAGTGGCCATGTCGCGCTGTGGAATGGCAAGAAGTTCAGAGAACCAAAACACGACGATTATCGTAATTTAAGAGACGACCCCACAACCCCGGTCAAAGAGCCAGAAACCAAACGGATGAGTCTATGGGCGCTATAATTTTTAGCCGTTACAATTCAAGATCATCATGGTTGCTGCCTGCAATTTTTATTGCTTTTGCAACATTCACCAACACAGCCCATGCCAACGCCAAGCCAACACCCAATGCATTAGAACAGGCTCGAAATTATGTACTGGCGGCCTGCATCATTAACCGCTACCCGGGCACACCATTGGCCGATGAAGCAGATGCATGGGCAAGTGGGCTGGTTGAATTTGGGAATTTCCAGGCGGCGACCTATGTGACACTTGCCAAGTTGGCCAAGTCTGCCCCGCCACCCGGCATGGCTCAGCAAGGCTTTGCCATGAAGTTGCAAAATTGTGTGGATTTTAGCAACTCAAAAAAACTGACGATCCAGTTGGGAAAGGTTTTACAGCAAGATTCCAGCAAAATTGACCGATAAATGGGACCGAGGATTCGCGACCAAACTAAAAGCAGCCAAGCTTGGCCGACTCAGCTACTTGACACCAATCTTACCGCCGTATACTTCATCCCCGGAATCTTGCCAAACGGATCCAGTGCCGAATCGGTCAACACATTCGCCGCTGCTTCCACATAGGCAAACGGAATAAACAAACTACCGACCGGCGTGCCTTCATCACGCCGGACCGCCAGCGTGATTTTGCCCTGGCGCGACTCTACCGCCACCATTTGCCCGACCAAAATCCCTTGCTCCGCCATATCCTGCGGATGCATGCTGACGGTGGCTTGCGGTTCAATCGCATCCAGCACGGTGGCGCGGCGGGTCATGGCACCGGTGTGCCAGTGTTCCAGTTGGCGGCCAGTAATCAAAACCCAGGGGTAATCAGCATCCACCACCGGATTAACGTGGCGGTATTGCGCAGGCACCAGGGTGGCGCGGCCACTGCTGGTGGGGAATTGTTGGGTGAATATGATCGGGTGGCTGACCGGTTCGGCACTGGTGAACGGGTACACCACCGAACCTTGCGTCGCCAAAGTTTCCCAGGTCACACCGCTAATACTGTTCATGCCCTGGCGCATTTCGTTAAACACATCGCGCGCATGCTGGTAAGTCCAGTGCAAACCCAGGTGCTGCGCGATCTGGCTGATGATCCATAAATCCGGCTTGGCCTGCCCCGGCGGTTGCAAGACCTGACGCCCCATTTGCACGCAGCGGTCGGTATTGGTGAAGGTGCCGGTTTTTTCGTAGAAGGTGGTGGCGGGCAGCACCACATCGGCCAGCCAGGCGGTTTCGGTCAGGAAGATTTCTTGCACCACCATCAGCTCCAGCTTGGCCATGGCGGCGCGGGTGTGGTCGAGGTCGGGGTCGGACATGGCCGGGTTTTCGCCCATCAGATACATGCCGCGAATCTGGCCGCGATCAATCGCATGCATCACTTCCACCACCGTCAAACCGGGCTGGCTGGACAAACTCTGGCCCCACAGCGCTTCAAATTTGGCTTGCGCCTGCGGGTTATCGACGCGTTGATAGTCTGGATACATCATCGGGATCAAGCCCACGTCCGACGCACCCTGCACATTGTTTTGTCCGCGCAATGGGTGCAAGCCGGTGCCGGGGCGACCGATTTGCCCGGTGATCATGGCCAGCGTGATCAGGCAGCGTGCATTGTCGGTGCCGTGCGTGCTTTGCGATACGCCCATGCCCCACAGCATGATGGCGGCGCTGGCAGTGGCGTAGGCACGCGCCACTTCGCGGATCACTTCCGGCGCAATGCCGCAAATGACGGACATGGCTTCTGGCGTGCAGTCGGCCACATTGGCTTTGATTTCTTCAAAGCCCAGGGTGCGGTCGGCAATGAATTGCTGCGCCACCAAACCCTCGCTGATGATGACATGGATCATGCCATTTAACAGCGCCACATCGGTATCGGGCTTGAATTGCAAGAAGTGCCAGGCATGGCGCGCGAATTCGGTGCGGCGTGGGTCGGCCACTACCAGGCGCGCACCGCGTTGCACCGCGTTTTTGATGAAGGTAGCGCCGACCGGATGATTATTGGCCGGGTTGGCACCGATGATAAAAATCAGCTCGGCATGTTCAACATCGGCCACCGGATTACTCACCGCGCCGGAGCCAATGCCTTCCAGCAGGGCGGCCACACTGGCGGCATGGCACATGCGGGTGCAGTGATCGACATTATTGCTGCCAAAGCCGGTGCGCACCAGTTTCTGGAACAGATACGCTTCTTCGTTCGAGCCTTTGGCCGAACCAAACCCGGCCAGCGCCGTGCCGCCATATTGATCGCGCAAACGCTTCAAGCCACCGCCTGCCAACGCCAGCGCTTCGTCCCAACTGGCTTCGCGGAACATATCAAACTTGTTTGCTGGCAGGCTGGCAAAGTCGGCGTTTTTCGGGTAGCCCGGCTTGCGGATCAAAGGCGTGGTCAAGCGCCCCTGGTGGTGTACATAATCAAAACCAAAGCGCCCTTTGACACACAAGCGCGCCAGATTGGCCGGGCCGTTGCGCCCTTCCACCTGGATGATTTTTTCATCCTTGACCGCGTAACTGACCTGACAACCGACGCCGCAATACGGGCATAGCGAATCGACCTGTCGATCCGGCTGCAAGGTCGCCACGCCACCTTTTGGTGCCAGCGCGCCCGTGGGGCAAGCTTGCACGCATTCGCCGCAGGCTACGCAACTGGAAGCGCCCATTGGGTCGTCCAGATCAAACACAATCTTGCTTTCGCTGCCGCGCCAGGCCATGCCGATCACTTCATTGACCTGGATTTCGCCACAGGCGCGCACGCAGCGGCCGCACTGGATGCAGGCGTCCAGATTGACCGCCATGGCCGGGTGTGAGGTATCGGCGCAGGGGGCGGCATGGTTGGATTCAGGCGAGACCCCGGAGTCAAATTTGGAGGCAAAGCGCGGTGCGCCGATACCCATTTTTTCTGACCAAAAATGCAGTTCATTATCGCGCCGATACAGCGGTTCAGATTGCTGGCTTGGCTGCGCTGGCATATCAGCCTGTAATAATTCCAGCACCATTTTTTGTGCGGTTTGCGCGCGTGGGCTGTTGGTTTGCACTTGCATGCCCGCCTTGGGGGCGCGGCAGCAGGATGGTGCCAGCGTGCGTTCACCCGCGATTTCGACCACGCAGGCGCGGCAATTGCCATCCGGGCGCAGGCCATCCTTGTAGCACAGATGCGGAATGTCCACGCCGTGGCGCTGGGCCACTTGCAACAGGGTTTCATCCGGCTGGGCGCTAACTTGAGCGCCATTGAGCGAAAATTCCAGCAGGCCAGCCTGGTTCATGACTGCACCTCATGCGGGAAAAATTTAATCACCGATAACACCGGGTTGGGTGCCGCCTGCCCCAGGCCGCAGATGGAAGCATCTTGCATCACCTGGCTCAGTTCCTGTAGCAGGGGCAGATTCCATTGCGGCTGTTTTAGCAATTGCACCGCTTTTTCGGTACCAACCCGGCACGGGGTACACTGGCCGCAACTTTCGTGTTTGAAAAATTCCATCGCATTCAGCGCCGCATCGCGCGCGCTATCGTGCTGCGACAAGACTACCACGGCAGCCGAGCCAATGAAGCAACCATGCGGCTGCAAGGTGTCAAAATCCAGCGGCAAATCGGCCATGCTGGCCGGTAAAATACCGCCGGAAGCGCCACCCGGCAAATAAGCGTACAAGGTATGACCTTCTTGCATGCCACCGCAATATTCCTCAATCAGTTGGCGCAAACTGATGCCCGCCGGGGCCACTACCACACCGGGCCAGCGCACCCGGCCGCTGACGGAAAAACTGCGCAAGCCAACCCGGCCGTTCAAACCATATTTACTGAAACTGATCGCACCTTCGCGCAACAGGCGCGGCACCCAGAACAGGGTTTCCATGTTTTGTACCAGGGTCGGATAGTTGAAGATGCCGACTTCCGCCACATACGGCGGGCGCAAGCGCGGCAGGCCGCGTTTGCCTTCGATTGAATCGATCATGGCCGATTCTTCACCGCAAATATACGCACCCGCACCGCGACGCAAATGAATTTCCGGCAGCACCCAGTGCGATTGCGCCAGCAGCGGGGCCAGATTGTCGGCCAGCGCCGCCAGTTCGCGCTGCAGCACGGCACGGATGGCGTGGTATTCGTCGCGCAGATAAATATAGATGGCCGACACATCCACCGCCCAGGCGGCGATCAACATGCCTTCCAAAAATTGCTGCGGCTGGTTTTCCAGATACCAGCGATCTTTGAAAGTGCCGGGTTCGCCTTCGTCGATGTTCACCGCCATCATGCGCGGCCCGGCCATGGCGCGCACGATGCTCCATTTGCGCCCGGTCGGAAAACCGGCCCCGCCCAGGCCGCGCAAACCAGCGCCGGACAAGGTGGCAATCGCCTGCTGCACACTGAGTTTGCGCGTCAAGCATTGCGCCAGCATGGTGTAGCGGCTGGCGGCAAAGGCGTTGGGTAAAAAATCAAGCGCCGGGGCGGCAGTCTGTGCGCTGTCCACCGCTTGCTGCACTTGCGCGCTGGTGGCCGGGCCAAATGCGTTTTGGCCGACACACACGGCGGGTGCCTGATCGCAGCGGCCAATGCAGGGTGCAGCCATGACCCGCACCGTGCTGTCTGGATCACTTTGCTGCAATTGCTGCAATTGCTGCAATTGCTGCAATTGCTGCAACAGGCTATCGGCCCCGGCCATTTTGCAAGACAAGCCATTACAGACCCGCACTGTGCAAGTGGGCGCAAGCTGACCGGCATCCTTGACCACATCAAAGTGATGGTAAAACGTCGCCACTTCAAATACCTGGGCGGTGGCGAGTCGCAATTCAGCGGCCAGCGCCACCATATGGGCCGGGCTGATCTGGCGGTAATGGTCTTGAATCAGGTGCAGGTATTCAATCAGCAAGGCCGCATCGCGCGGCGCATCGCCCAGCAGGGTACGCAGCTCCTGCTGCGCTGCACTATCGACCACCCGCCCCTTGGGGCCGCGCTTTGGTCCGCGTTTGGCTCCCGGCTTGATATCTGACGATTTAGCGGACTCGTTGGCGGACGTGGTCATGGTGGGTAAAATCATGCTTCCATTTTGATGAAATGCTCGCGGTAGTAACGCAATTCTTCTACCGATTCCAGAATATCCGCCATCGCGGTATGCTTCTGGTGCTTTTTGAAGCCGGTAGCAATTTCCGGGCGCCAGCGCTTGCACAATTCCTTGAGCGTCGATACATCCAGATTGCGGTAATGGAAAAACGCTTCCAGCTTGGGCATGGTGCGCACCATGAAGCGGCGATCCTGGCAGATGGTATTGCCGCACATGGGCGATTTGCCCTTGGGCACGTATTGTTTGAGAAATTCGATCAGCGCCTGCTCGGCCTCAGCCTCGGTCACGGTGGAGGCCTTGACCCGTTCGATCAGGCCGGAGCGGCCGTGCGTGCCCTTGTTCCAGGCATCCATGCCATCGAGAATTGCATCGGCTTGATGAATCGCGAACACCGGGCCTTCGGCCAGCACATTCAGGTGCATGTCGGTGACAAGAACCGCGACTTCGATGATACGGTCGGCATCCGGGTCGAGTCCGGTCATTTCCATATCCACCCACACCAAATTCATCTCGTTGGGGCGTGCTACTGGGTCAGCTTGTGACATAATTCGATCTTTCCTTAGCCTAATCAAGCTGACATTTTCTCACAGGCACAGAATGAATTCATATGCATTTTCAGTTTTGTTTGTTTCGTTTTTATTGGTGACGCTCTGCTTGCGCTTCTGGCTCAGTAGCCGCCATCTGCGCCATGTGCTGCAACACCGCAGCGCAGTACCGGCCGAATTTGCCGCAGCAATTCCGCTGGCAGCGCACCAGAAGGCGGCCGACTATACGGTGGCGAAAGTCAAATTCGGCTTGATCGGTCTGCTCTTTAACACCGCCATCTTGCTCGGCTTTACCCTGATGGGTGGCTTGCAATGGCTGTGGCTGACGCTGCAACCGCTGACAGGTGGCGGCATGCTGCAACAAATCGCGCTCCTGGTCAGCTATACCGTTATTTCTGCGCTGCTGGATTTACCGTTTGATTATTACAACCAGTTTGTGCTGGAGCAACGCTTTGGCTTTAATAAAATGACGCCCGGCTTATGGCTGATGGATATGCTCAAAGGCAGCCTGCTGGGTGCCGCGATTGGCTTGCCGTTGCTGTGGGTGGTGTTGACCCTGATGGGCAAGGCCGGGTCGATGTGGTGGCTGTATACCTGGGTGTTCTGGGTGGCGTTTCAATTGCTGCTGATGGTGATCTACCCGAACTGGATTGCGCCGCTGTTCAATAAATTTACCCCTTTGAGTGACGACAGCCTGCGCCAGCGGATTGAAGGTCTGATGCAGCGGGTCGGCTTTACTTCCAGCGGCTTGTTCGTCATGGATGGCTCCAAACGCAGCGCCCATGGCAATGCCTACTTTTCCGGTTTTGGCTCCAACAAGCGCATCGTCTTTTTCGACACCCTGCTCAGTCGCATGGCACCACATGAGATTGAAGCAGTGCTGGCGCATGAACTGGGCCATTTCAAACTGAAACACATCGTCAA
>JBDLSU010000453.1:0-3462 GCA_039799405.1 Pseudomonadota bacterium
ATCGACGGATTCGGAATTCCAGAACCTTTTGGACGCTGGAGTATTGTTAAGAAAGCCTCGATTTCCTGTACTGTGCCCAAAGTGAATGGCAAACTGGCGAAAAAATTGGCGATTGATGCCGGGGCATTTTTGCAACGCGTCCCCCGGCAGAGACTTGAAATTGTTCAAAATGACGGGGAACCGAAACATTATCAATTTGATGAAAGTCATAATAATCAAATTTTGAATTTGGCTTTGCAACCAGACGCTTCCGGGCAAGTTCGATTGGTTCTGAGCATGCCCGACGCCCGTACCCCGGCTTCGCTCGGTTTTGGGCCGGATGTGCGCGAACTGGGCATCAGTATTCAATCATTGGAATTTCAATGATGCTCAGGCACAATAGGACAAATTCCAAGATATGACCGGGCCATGGATCTATTTGTGCAAAACGAGCAACTGGCGCAGTGGGAGGCGAGATTGCTCGCCGCCACAGGCGAACAACGCCTGCCTTTATTGCTGCCGCTCGCTGCCTGGTACTGCCAGCGCGATACCGGCCATGCCCTGCAACTGGCCGATGAAGCGCAAAGCCTGATCCTCGCCAGTGCTCAGATCATGCCGCAAGCGCTGGCGCGGCTGGCGCTGGTGCGGGCCGAGAGCGCCTGGTTATGCGAGCAGTCCGGTCTGTGCGAAGCCATGGTGCAAAGTGCCTTGCAGGATTTTGTTGCCTGCGGTGATGCAGTCGGACAAATTGATGCACTCTGGTTGCTGGGCTGGTTAGCCAATGATTCCGGCCAACCGGCGCAGCGCGACAGTTTCTGGCAAACCGCCTGGCAACTGGCGCAACAGGTGGATCCGGCGCGCGCGGCGCTGCTGCAAGCTGCCCTGGCTTTGTTTGACAGCTTGCGTGATGCCGGTGGTGCCTGTGAGCGCTGGCGCGATCAGTTTGCCACCGAACAAGGGGCGCTTTCGGCCACGCTGTGGACCTGGATCGCCGGGTATTGGGGCGTGGTAGCGTCATTTGCCAATGATTTTGACAAAGCCGGCAGTTACTTCACCCAGGCTTATGAAGCCGCCCTCGAAACCGGGCAAATCCGCCGTGCCATTATTTCCTCGCTCAATGTCGGCACCACCTTTGCCAAATTGAATGACTTTCAAAGCGCGCTCGACTGGATGGTGCGTGGCCTGAACCATGCGCGTAGCCGCAATTGGCCAGTCGGGGCCGGGTTTGCCCTGACCCAGACCGCCGATGTATTGCGCAATCAAAACCAGATTGATCTGGCCCATCACTTTTTGCAAGAAGCCCTGCGTTACCTGCAACCGGTGCCCGCCTCGCGCCAGTTTGCGATTGCTCTGCAAAACATGGCACGGCTGGAACTGGACCGGCAAGCATACGCCGCCGCGCTGGATTTGTTCGACCAGTTGCAGGAACGGGCGCTGGCACTGAACCAGATCAATTTGCAAATCGAAGCCCATTGCGGACGCGCCCAGGCTTTGCTCGGCCTGGCCCGCCCCGGGCCAGCACTGGATGCCGCCCAGGCATCACTGGCACTGGCCCAGGCGCATCGTGACCAACACAGTGAAATTGCGGCCTGGCGCGTGCTGGCGCAAATTCATGCTGCCCATCATGCTTTACCCTGCCCACCTGCGGCACGGGCCGCAGCCAATCCAACCCTGTATTATCTGGCGCAAGCGCACCAGGTGGCATCCGCGATTGACGGTCATACCATCAGCGATGAATTGCTCGATGCCATCGCCAAAGCGCAAGCCGCCGCCGGGCAGTTTGAGCTGGCGTTCCATAGCGCCCGGCAGGCCGATGCGACCCGTAAAAAACTGCATGCGCAAGACGCCGCACGCCATGCGATCGCGGTGCAAATGCGGCAAAACACCGAGCGCATTCATGCCGAGGCCGAACACCACCGGCAACTGGCCGCGTCAGAAGCGGCGCGCGCCGAAATTTTGCAACAAACCAGCACCAATCTGGCGCACCTGGGGGCCATCGGACAAGAAATTACCGCCCACCTGAATGATGATGCGGTGTTTGATGTGCTGCACCGTCATGCCCATGGCTTGCTCGACGCCAGTGCCTTTGCCGTGTATCTGGTGACGCCGGATGGCCGCTATCTGGAACGGGTATTCGGGCTGGAGCAGGGCCAAAGCATTCCGTTCGCCCGGCTCGATGTCAGCCGCTCAGACGCCAACCCGGTACGTTGCCTGCGCGAACAGTGCGAAATGGTGGTCGATTTTTCCACCAGTTGCGCCCCGCCAGTGGGCGATACCCGGCGTAATCTGAGTGGCTTGTACGCACCTCTGAGCATCGGCCCAAGGGTGCTGGGGGTAATGGGGGTGCAATCGCTACAAGCCGGGGCCTATGGCGAACGCCAGTGCCTGGTGTTTCGTACCCTGTGCGCCTATGGTGCCATTGCGCTCGACAATGCGCGCGCCTACCGCCAATTGCAAGAAGCCCGGGCGCGCCTGGTGGAGCAGGAAAAACTGGCCGCACTGGGTAGCCTGGTAGCCGGGGTGGCGCATGAACTCAATACCCCGATCGGCAATAGCCTGATCATGGCCAGTTCCCTGCAGGACAAAACCCTGCGCATTACGCAAAACCTGGCGCAAAAGAATTTGCGCCGCACCGATTTGCAAAAATTCATCAGCGAAGCGCGCGAATCGTCACAACTGATCATGCTCGGCCTGTCCAGCGCGGCGGAACTGGTCAACAGCTTCAAGCAGGTGGCAGTTGACCGCACCAGCCAACAATTGCGCCGCTTTAATCTGCAGCAAACCTGCCAGGAAATTTGTGCCACCCTGGCCAATCCGCTGCGCATGGGTGGGCACCGCCTGGTGCAAACCATTCCCGATGATATTGAACTCAACAGCTACCCCGGCCCCTTCGGTCAGGTGATTACCAACCTGGTCAATAACGCGATCCTGCACGCCTTTGATGGCCGCACTGGTGGCATGATTACCCTGCTGGCCCGGCGTCACGCCCAGGGCCGCGTGATGCTGGAATTTCGCGATGATGGCTGTGGCATTCCGGAGCAGCATATCAAACGCATTTTTGATCCTTTTTTTACCACCAAACTGGGGCAGGGCGGCAGTGGCCTGGGGTTGAATATCTGCTACAACATTGTCACTTCCTTGCTGGGCGGGCATATTTCGGTGCAAAGCACCGCGGATGAGGGCAGTTGTTTTTTTATTGATTTACCTTTGCAAGCACCGGTCAATTGACTGGTCAATTCAATCCTGGCGCAAGCCAGACCTGGCTGGAGAAAGTGCCTGGTATGGAATTGTTTTTACATGAGGACAAGGTAGCGCAGTTGCAGGCCAGTCTGGCACCACTGGCGGGCGAAGCACGCCTGAACACGATGCTGGCGCTGGCCTGGTATCAGCGCCAGAGCCAGCCAGTGCAGGCCCTGGCCCTGGTCGAACAGGGCCGGGCCGAACTGGCAGCCCATGACGGCACCGATGACCGCCATTATTGGG
>JBDLSU010000454.1:0-13063 GCA_039799405.1 Pseudomonadota bacterium
CGGGATCAGGGCCATACGCAACCAGGTCAGCAGGATCGGAATATTAAACGGCATAATGTTTGAATTTGTTGCGCTTTCGCTACACCTGGGCAAATCGCGCTTCAGTGCAATTGTTTATAAATTTCTTCTGCCAGTTGATGTGAAATGCCATCGACCGAACTCAGATCCTCAACGCTGGCATCGACCACCCCGCGCAGCCCACCAAAACGCGCCAATAATTTCTGCCGCCGCTTCGGCCCGATGCCTTCAATTTCTTCCAGCCGGGAAGTTTGCCGGGTTTTGGACCGCTTGGCGCGCATGCCGGTAATGGCGAACCGGTGTGCTTCATCGCGGATTTGCGCGATCAACATCAAAGCAGCGGAATCCTTGCCCAACTCGGCGGGTGCCCTGCCATCGACAAAAATCAGGGTTTCCAGCCCGACTTTGCGCCCTTCGCCCTTAGCGACACCAACAATCAGACTCAAATCCAGCCCCAACTCGACAAACACCTGACGCGCCATTTCAACCTGACCCTTGCCACCGTCGATGAAAACGATGTCCGGCATCACGCCATCGCCCTGCGCCACTTTCTCATAGCGCCGCTGCAAAACCTGGCGCATCGCAGCATAATCGTCACCGCCCGTGATGCCGGTGATATTGTAACGCCGGTACTCACTGTGTTGCATCGCGTGGTGATGAAATACTACGCACGAGGCTTGCGTGGCTTCGCCCTGAGTATGACTGATATCGAAACATTCTGCTCGTAATGCGGCAATGTCATCCACTTCCAGCCCCAGCACATCGACCAGCGCCCGGGTGCGTGCCTGTTGCGATCCCTGCTCCGATAGCAAGCGCGCCAGCGCCAGTTGTGCGCCCTTTTGCGCCAGTTCCAGCCACTGACGGCGCTGGCCCTGCGGTTGAAAAATCAGTTGAATCCGGTGTCCGCATTGCTGGCTCAGTGCCAAAATCAATTCCGGCTCGTCCAGATCGATATTCAGAATCAAAATCGAGGGGATAAATTTATCGATATAGTGTTGCGCCAAAAACGCTTTCATCACCTGCAGCGCTGGCGTGTCGCCCCTGGCACCAGCACTATTGGCATTATCGGCCTCATCGGTATCTGCTGCCTCATCGGTATCTGCAGCCATGCTGTCGTCAAACTGGGCCGGAAAATAGGCCCGGTCGCCCAGATGACGGCCACCGCGCACCATCGCCAGATTCACGCAAGCACGGCCACCCTGAATCA
Source organism: Pseudomonadota bacterium (assembly GCA_039799405.1). Taxonomy (GTDB): domain Bacteria; phylum Pseudomonadota; class Gammaproteobacteria; order Burkholderiales; family Burkholderiaceae_D; genus CAMBDR01. The sequence continues at coordinate 1,226 of JBDLSU010000454.1, forward strand.
ATACCGCCAGAATATCAACATCGCTCAGATTGCCACTTTCCATGTTTTGCTGCGCCAGCACGCGCGAGAGTGCATTGATCTGGTCGCGCACCACGGCGGCTTGTTCATATTCATAGTCGGCCGCCAGCTTTTGCATTTTGCCTTCCAGCTCGGACAACACTTCGCCCTGCTGTCCGCGCAAAAAGCGCATCGAATTCTCCACGTCAGCGGCATACGCTTCGGCGCTGATGACCTCGACGCAAGGCGCACTACAGCGGTGGATTTGATGCAACAGACAAGGCCGGGTGCGGTTGGCATACACACTGTCTTCGCAGGAACGCAGTTGAAACACCTTTTGCAAAATCTGGATTGATTCTTTCACCGCCCAGGCACTGGGATAGGGGCCAAAGTAATGATGTTTTTTATCCAGCACACCACGGTAATACAACATGCGCGGCACGTCTTCGCGGGTGATTTTCAGATAAGGGTAGGATTTATCGTCGCGAAACAAAATGTTGTAGCGCGGCTGCAAAGCCTTGATCAGATTGTTTTCCAGAATCAGCGCTTCAGCCTCACTATGCGTTACCGTGGTTTCCATGCGCACGATGCGCTCCACCATCAGCGCGATGCGAGGGCTGGACAAATTGCGCTGGAAATAGCTCGATACCCGCTTTTTCAGGTCGCGCGCCTTACCCACATACAGCACCGCGTCCTGAGCATCGAAATAGCGATACACGCCGGGCAGATGGGGCAGCTTGGCGACCAGCTCCAGCAAAGCGCTGCGCCCGGGAGCGATCTCACTCATTTTGCCAATAACTCCATGCGCAATTCATGCAAGCAGGCCAGGATAATGGTCGGGATGCGCATGCACGTTCAGGCGCGCCGCGCAGTCTGCATCAACGCCCGAATTTCGCGCACTGCCGCTTGCCAGCCGACAAACACCGCGTGCGCCACAATCGCATGGCCGATATTAAGTTCGGTAATCTCGGCAATCGCGGCAATCGCTTGCACATTGGTGTAATGCAAACCATGCCCGGCGTTGACTTTCAGCCCGCATTCAATCCCGGTTCTGGCGGCATTTTGAATGCGTTGCAATTCTTGCTGTTGCTCTGCGCCTTCCGTATCGGCATAGCGTCCGGTATGCAGTTCAATCACGGGCGCACCCACTTTGGCAGCGGCGCGAATTTGCGCTTCATCCGGATCAATAAACAAACTCACGCGAATGCCCTGCGCTTGCAATTGCGCCACCGCCGCCTGCACCTGATCAAAATGCCCCAGCACATCCAGCCCGCCTTCGGTAGTGATTTCAGTGCGTTTTTCCGGCACCAGGCAAACATCCTGCGGTTTGACCTGACAAGCAAACGCAATCATTTCAGGCGTAATGGCCGCTTCCAGATTCATGCGTGTGCTCAGGAGCGGGCGCAGTGCCAGCACATCAGCATCACGGATATGGCGACGGTCTTCGCGCAAATGCAGGGTAATCACGTCGGCACCGGCTTCTTCAGCCAGCAAGGCAGCGCGGATCGGATCCGGATACACGGTGCCGCGCGCATTACGCAAGGTGGCAACATGATCGATATTCACGCCCAGATCGATGCTCGGGCCAGCAGGTTGCAGAAAGCTCATGATAAATCCGCTCAGGTAAATGAATCGGGTAAATGACTCAGGTAAATTACTTGCTTACTTATTTTCTTAATTATTTGAACAGCGCCAGATCAATCAGTATTTGCCGCGTATTCAAGGGCACGCCACCCAGGTGGTGCGCCATTAAAAAACGCATCAGGGTTTTACTTTGTGCCAGCGTGGTAGCATCGACATAATGTTCCGCCTCCATGTCCAGCAGGGTCTGGCCCGCCACCACCGGCCACACTTCATTGGCCTGCGCTACCCGTGGCCCTTGCTGCGGATCAACCACATACCACTGATCGGCACGCACGGTCTGACGTGTACTATTACAAAACGCCAGATCAGTCGCGACCCCGGTTTCCTTGAGCAAGGCCAGCTCAAACTTGCGCAATACAATGGAAGCCGGTTCCTGATGCGCCAATTGATTCAGAGTCGAGACGTAGTGAGAAAACAGGGTGGGATGCGGGTCTTCGCGCGCCAGCAATTTTACCAGCAATTCATTCAGGTAAAAGCCGCACAACAGGGCAGAATTTTCCAGTGGCAACAGGCCGCCGACCCAATCGGCGGCGGTCAGGGTGCGCAGTTCGGATTTGCCGCTCCAGCTTACCGAGAGCGGTTGAAAGCTTTGCAGCACGCCGCGTAATTGCGAATGGGGGCGCTTGGCCCCCTTGGCCAACAATTGGACGCGACCATGATCGCGCGAAAACAAATCGATGATCAGACTGCTTTCCTTGTAGGGAAAGCGGTGCAGCACAAAACCGGGTTGTTCCAGGCAACGTGGGATAGTGCGGCTACGGCTACTGATGCCGCCACCCGGCACGCTGCTGCTTGTGTTTTTGCTGCGGCTACTCGTAGCCATAGGCGCGCAAACCGGCCTCGTTGTCGGCCCAGCCGGATTTGACCTTGACCCAGATTTCCAGGTAGACCGGGCCACCGAACAATTTTTCCATGTCCAGTCGCGCTTGTGAAGAAATATCTTTCAGGCGTGCGCCCTTGTTGCCGATCACCATCGATTTATGCATGTCGCGATCCACCAGTATCGCGATAAAAATACGCCGCAAATTACCTTCTTGCTCAAACTTTTCCACCAGCACGGTGCTGGTATAGGGCAACTCATCGCCAACAAAACGGAAGACTTTTTCACGCACGATTTCTGCCGCCAGAAACTTTTCACTGCGATCAGTAATATCGTCCGGGCTAAAAATCGGCGCGTTCAAGGGCAGCAGGTTTTTAACTTCGGTTTGCAGGTTTTCCAGTTGGAAGCGCAATTTGGCCGAAACCGGCACCACTGCAGCAAACTTGTGCAGCGCCGCCACTTGCTGCGCGAACGGCATCAGTTTGGCTTTGTCCTTGACCCGGTCAGCCTTGTTGATCACCAGAATACAGGGCACGCTGTCGGGTATCAAATCAATGACTTGTTGATCCGCTTCGCCAAAGGTACCCGCTTCTACCAGGAACAAAATCGCATCCGACGCCAGCAAGGTATTGGCAACGGTTTTGTTGAGCGTTTTATTCAGTGCGTTATTGTGGCGGGTTTGAAAACCAGGGGTATCAACGTAAATAAATTGCGCATCCGCCAAAGTCTGGATGCCGGTAATGCGGTGCCGCGTGGTTTGCGCCTTGCGCGACGTGATACTCACCTTGGCCCCGATCAATTCATTCATCAGAGTCGATTTCCCGACGTTGGGGCGGCCAATAATGGCGATATAGCCACAACGAAATTGGGAAAGGTCAAGCGTGGTATCAGTCATGGGCCGGGGTCAGGTTAGAGTCAAACAATTGTTTTTGGGTATTCGGTGCAGGTTCCGCTGCAGCGCTGCCGTGGCTATCAGCCTCTGACTGAATGGTGGCAATACCCAGCTTTAACTGGGTGGTGCGCGGCTTGCTTTTGCGCTTGCCGACCGGGCCTTTTTGCAAGGCCAGTTGCACCGCATCCAACGCCAGTCTGGCCGCAGCCTGTTCGCCAACACGGCGGCTGGCACCACGGCCAAAGACATGAATATCGAGCTTGGGTACGAGGCATTCGATTTCAAATTCCTGGCTGTGCGCTGCCCCATGGGTGGCAACCACATTATATTGCGGTAGCGGGATTTTCCGGCTTTGCAGATATTCCTGCAACAGCGTTTTGGCGTCCTTGCCCAGGGTTTGCGGATCAACGCTATCGAGCAGCGGCACATAAAAGGCGCGAATCGTCAAACTGGCGGCGTCAAAGCCACCGTCCAGAAATACTGCGCCAAACAAGGCTTCCAGGGTATCGGCCAAAATCGAGGGGCGGCGAAACCCGCCTGACTTTAACTCGCCCTCACCCAGACGCAGGCAATGCGATAGTTCAATGCGCTGGGCGATTTCAAACAGGGTTTGTTGCTTGACCAGATTAGCACGCAGACGCGACAAATCACCTTCATCAATCGCCTGATAGCGCTCATACAATAACGCTGCCACCACACAATTGAGCACCGAGTCACCAAGAAACTCCAACCTCTCGTTATGTGCACTGCCATGGCTGCGGTGCGTCAATGCTTGCTGCAACAGTGCGGCATCATTGAAACGATGACCCAGCCGGGTCTGCAATAACGTCAAGTCCATAAAGCATCATTCTTTGGCAGATTTGGTGGGCGCGGTATTCTTGGAAGTACTGCCTTTGTACTCCATCAACAGGTTCAAAGGCCCGGCCACATGGATTTTCTTCTCATACTGAAAACTGATTTCGAATACCCCATTTTCCTTGACGATTTCAAGATCGGCAGCCTTCAGCGATTCAATATAATTGACATCAGCAGCCTTGTTAAATGCCTGTTGAATTTCGCGCGCAGTAGTGCCGCTGGCCTTGGCAGCCTCAATCGCTTTGCAAATGGAACGATACTCGGTATACGTCGGTACAATTTGTGCCGCCAGCAAACCGACAAAGCCAACCAGAATCAACATCGTGATCAAACCAAACAGGGATACACCACGTTGCCGGTTTAAGGACACTCTCTTCATCGCCAATCCTTTCGATTATTGAATACTGCCGATACGTTTTACATCCGAGAAATTCATCCACACCACAAAGGCCTTACCGACAATGTTTTCATTCGGCACAAAACCCCAGTAACGGCTATCGGCACTATTATCGCGATTATCGCCCATCATGAAATAGTTTCCGGCTGGCACAGTACAGGTAAAGCCGTCATCATCGAATTGGCAGTTATCACGCCCCGGGAATTTGCTTACCTGTGCAACATGAAACGGCCCGCTCGGCTCATCATTCAAAATTTTGTGCGAGGTTCCCTGCAAATCTTCTACCAATTGCCTGGAATAAGTCATGCGCTCACTATTCAAATATTCCGGCAAAGTCTGATAGGCCAGCGGCTTGCCATTTATAGTCAGACGCTTGCCATGATAATCGATTTTATCGCCAGGCACACCCACTACCCGCTTGATGTAATCGGTTTTGCCATCAACCGGATATTTGAAGACCATCACATCGCCCCGCTTGGGGTCATTAATATTGATAATTTTTTTGTTGATAATCGGCAAGCGAATGCCATAGGTGTATTTATTCACCAAAATCAAATCGCCTACCAATAAGGTCGGCACCATCGATTCGGACGGGATTTTAAACGGTTCAAACAAAAATGAGCGCAAGAAAAATACCAGAGCAATCACCGGAAAAAAGCTGCCGGAATATTCGATCCAGGTCGGTTGCTGCAAAATACGCGCTTCCAGCACATCACGCTCACCCTGATCGAGCTTCAAGCCCTCTTGGGTCAGGCGTTTGCGCCGCGCATCGTATTCAGCCAGCGCACGGTCTGCCGCAGCCCGGCGCTTTTTGGCCAGATGGAAGGTATCCAGACACCAGATAATCCCGGTTATCACCATCAGCACAAACAGTACCAATGCAAAGCTGCCCAATATCACGGTAAGAAAATCGCTCAAAGAATTCATTATTCAAATCACTTATCATCAACTTGTAAAATTGCCAAGAATGCCTCTTGCGGAATTTCCACTGAGCCTACCTGCTTCATCCGTTTCTTACCTGCTTTTTGCTTTTCCAACAGCTTCTTCTTACGACTGATATCGCCACCATAGCACTTTGCCAATACGTTTTTACGCAATGCCTTGACGTTTTCCCGCGAAATAATGTTGGAACCAATTGCAGCCTGAATTGCCACATCAAACATCTGGCGCGGAATCAGTTCACGCATCTTGGCAGCAACCTGACGGCCACGATATTGTGAATTACTGCGATGCACGATAATCGCCAGTGCATCGACTTTTTCGCTGTTGATCAGCATATCAACCTTGACCACGTCGGCCGCACGATATTCTTTGAATTCATAATCCATCGAGGCATAGCCGCGCGAGGTGGATTTGAGTTTATCGAAAAAGTCGAGCACGATTTCGGCCATCGGAATTTCATAGATCAGCTTGACCTGACGCCCGTGATAACTCATGTCGAGTTGCACGCCGCGCTTCTGGATACACAAGGTAATCACCGAGCCGACGTATTCCTGTGGCATGTACAGATTGATGGTGACGATCGGTTCGCGCACTTCTTCAATGCGTGACGGATCGGGCATTTTGGACGGGTTATCGACCTTGATCACCGAGCCATCACCGAGTTCGACCTCATACACAACGGTCGGCGCGGTGGTGATGAGGTCCATATCGAACTCACGCTCCAGCCGCTCTTGTACGATTTCCATGTGCAGCAAGCCCAAGAAGCCACAGCGGAAACCAAAGCCCAGCGCTTGCGACACTTCCGGCTCGTATTGCAGGGCGGCGTCGTTGAGTTTCAATTTTTCCAGCGAGTCACGCAGCGCATCGTACTGGTTCGATTCCACCGGGAACAAACCGGCAAACACCTGTGGCTGCACTTCCTTGAAACCGGGCAGTGGTTCAGGTGCAGCGCGATTGACCAGGGTGATGGTGTCACCCACCTTGGCGGACTTTAACTCTTTAATGCCAGCAATAATGAAGCCGACTTCACCCGCGTTCAGGCTTTCGCGGTTGACCGATTTGGGGGTAAATACGCCGACGCTTTCGACCTGGTGCTGGGCTTCGGTCGCCATGAACAGAATTTTGTCTTTCGGCCGCACGCTGCCGTTTTTAACGCGCACCAGCATCACCACACCGACATAATTGTCGAACCAGGAATCGATGATCAGCGCTTGCAGCGGCGCATCCACGTCACCCACTGGTGGCGGCACTTTGGCGATCAGCGCTTCCAGCACATCGTCCACACCCAGGCCGGTTTTGGCCGAGCAATGCACGGCATCGCTGGCATCGATCCCGATCACGTCTTCGATTTCAGCAATGGCGCTCGGCGGATCGGCATTGGGCAAATCAATTTTGTTCAGCACCGGCACCACTTCCACGCCCAGGTCAAGCGCGGTATAACAGTTGGCTACGGTTTGCGCTTCTACCCCTTGCGAAGCATCCACTACCAGCAGTGCGCCTTCACAGGCAGACAGCGAACGGCTGACTTCGTAGCTGAAATCGACGTGACCGGGGGTATCAATCAAATTCAGGTGATAGATTTGTCCATCCCGGGCCTGATATCGCAGCGCGGCAGTTTGCGCTTTGATGGTAATGCCGCGTTCACGCTCCAGATCCATGGAGTCCAGCACCTGGGCTTCCATTTCACGGTCTGACAAGCCACCGCAAAGCTGGATAATCCGGTCTGCGAGGGTGGATTTACCGTGATCAATATGCGCGATGATGGAGAAATTACGTAGGTTTTTCATTGATAGATTTTAAATGGCAGTGCCGACAATAACAAAAAAGGCGCTCCGGGCGAGCGCCTGATGACACGGCCACCATTTTACCGGATTTTGGCTGTAAAAGCCCGTGTTATTGCAGCCTTACGGTTCGACGGGCACAAAAAAAGCCTGCAAGCGCGTGGTATCGAGGAAATAATGGCAGATTTCCTGCCATTCCCCGCTGCTGTCGCCACGCGCCAACAGGACGGGTACCAGTTCATCATATTGCAGCAATGCGGCTGGCTCGGCATCAACATCGCGCACCTGATACGTAAAGCCATGTTGGGGATGCTGGCCCTGCCAGTTCAGCAGGGCCTGCTCCATGTCATGACAAAGATGGCAATACGAACGCGAGTACAGCAGCATTTCCACCATTATTGCGCGCCCGGTTTGATGGTCACAAACTGGGTTTGCTCGCCACGTCGCACCAGCAAGGCCACGGTTTTCTTGCTATCGAGCTTGGCAACCAGCGCCGCAAACTGCTTGGCGTCCTTGACTTCCGAGACATTGATCTGGGTAATGATGTCACCAGCACGCAAACCCGCGCGCGCACTGATGCCATCGGCCGCATCCACCACCACGCCGCCGGCCAATTTCAGGTCGCGTTTTTGTGCTTCGCTCAAATCTGAAACGCTCAGGCCGAGCGCATTGGCATTGGCTTCGGGCTTGGCTTTTTTGTCGTCACGACGGGCGTTTTTGTCGCCTTCCATTTCCGCCACGGTCAGCGTCAGTTCCTTGTTGGCCCCTTTGCGCCAGACCGTTACCGAGGCACGGCTACCGGGTTTAGTGGCGGCCACGGCACGGCTCAGATCATTGGCTTTTTCGATGGCCTGACCATTGAACTTGAGAATCACATCGCCCGCTTCAATCCCGGCTTTTTCGGCGGGTGTACCAGCTTCGACCTTGCCAACCGCAGCGCCTCGCGGTTTGCCCAGACCAATCGATTCGGCCACGTCTTTACTGACTTCACCAATCGCGACCCCGATGCGACCGCGACTAACCTTGCCAGTAGCACGCAATTGATCGGCCACCCGCACCGCTTCTTCAATCGGAATCGCCAGCGAAATACCCTGATAGCCACCCGAGCGACTATAAATTTGCGAGTTGATGCCAATCACTTCATTGCGCATATTGATCAATGGCCCGCCCGAGTTACCCGGATTCACCGCCACGTCGGTTTGAATGAAGGGCAGCAATTCGCCCGTTTCACGGGCTTTGGCCGAGATAATCCCGGCGGTAACGGTATTTTCCAGATCAAATGGCGAACCAATCGCAATCACCCATTCGCCAACCTTGCTTTTGGACGAATCGCCCAGCGTCAGGCGCGGCAAATTGCTGGCATCAATTTTCAGCACGGCCACGTCGGTGCGGCGATCGGTGCCAATCACCTTGGCTTTAAATTCACGCTTGTCGGTGAGCTTGACGTAAACCTCATCGGCCCCTTCCACCACATGCGCATTGGTCAGCACATAACCATCGCTGGAAATAATGAAGCCGGAGCCAACCCCACGCGGATACTCTTCTTCCTGTTGCTGGGGTGCCGGAGTGCGTCGATTTTTGGGATTGGGTTGATTCGGCTGGGGCTGACGCGGACCCGGGTTACCAAAAAAGCGTCGGAAAAATTCCTGCGCATCCTCATCACCGCCCAAACCGGGGAAGCCCGGCAAACCCTGCGCCCCCGGATGACCATGCACGGTGGTGCGAATATTCACCACGCCCGGACCGGATTTTTCTACCAGATCGGTAAAATCCGGCAAACCTGCGCTCGGGCCAGCATGGACTGGCGCGACCCAACCTACCATGGCAGGCGCAAAGAAGCACCCCGCCACACTCAGCGAAATGGCTGCGAGTGCTTTGCTCAGAGAAGAGTTTCTTGTTTTCATAGGAGTATTCACGTTATTTGGGTTTATATTCAATGGAATTGGCAAGTTGCTTGATCGCCGCTGCCGGTACTTCACCCACCACCGTCAACCAGGAATCGCCCAGCCGCCGACTGATGATGTTAATCGCGCCCTGCTGGGCACTGATTTCATTACGGCCCGGACTGCTGTTTTCGATAAACACCGAAATACCAGCCAGACCATCCGAAAACACCATTTGCACCGCCTCACGCTGGCCTGGTGTAGCCTCATTCAGGCTGCGGCGCAATTCCCTTACCTTTTTGAACCCGGGTGGCAACCACTTGACTTGCCACCCCGAGCTTTGCGACTGGTTTACCATCACATGTTCAACCCGCCAGCCCTGGGTATTGGCAACGCTGGGTTTCAGACGGGCTTTATCAATGTTACCGATGGTGACTTCAGTGAAGGCGATTTGCTCCAGCACTTCATTGCGCTCATTGATGGTTTGCGCCAGCAATAACAAGCCCGATTGTTTGTCGGCGCACAATTTATAACCGTAGCGCAAGTTATCTTTCGGTGCCAGCACCACACCATGACAATCGAAGCCCGCTACCCGACCCGGCTCGCCATTGCGCAAGTGATAATTACTGGCCTGATCAGCGAAATTGGCCGGTAGCATGGCGTGGAATAATTCTTCCTGATTGGCTTTATTTTCAATCAGCATGACTTTGGCGTCGGGAATGTAGCAAGTAACATCGTCATTAACGCGCACATATTCACGCGACTTGCCATCGAGAATTTCGAGTTTTTGCAACTCGCCCTTGCCATCACGAAAATGGCTGATACGCGAAGTACGCACCTGGCTGGCGGCCTGATAGACGAAGGTGCCGGAGTAATTGATCTGACGCGCCGCCCCCTGGATTTTTTTCAACCAGCCATACGCTTCGCGTTGCTCCACCAAAGGATCGATTTCAGCGATGATGGCTTGCGCCGAATGCGCCAGCAACAAGCCCAGACACCCCAACCAAAACTGCTGCTTCATGCCTATTTATCCGTACCGGTTTTTTTCATGGAAGTGGGACGCGCATATTGCGCTGCGCTATACACTGAGGGCGAAAAGCGTTGATGCGCCGACAAATACTGGTCGATTTCGGGATCGCGCAGATACTCGCCATTGCGCCCTGGTGACGCCACCAGTTTCACGCTCTGCGATGCAGAAGCAGCGCTACTGGCTGCCACCCGCGCCAGTGCGGGGTTGCTGACCACAGCGTTGCTGCCTGCCATTGTGTTGTTACCAGCAGGATTGCCAACCGAATTACCGCCCGGTGTTTGCGCGATATTCACCACCACCAACAAACCCGCCGCCACCGCCATACCGGACCACAGCCGTTGCCGCCAGGCTTTGTGGCTACTGGCATCAGGTGCCTGGGCCTGAGCATTAGCCTGCATTGCGGGCAATAAATAATGCGGCTCGGCTGCCAGCATTTGCGCCATCTTGCGCGAGAAATCCGGGCTTAATTCAATCGCCAGTTCGTCCGAGCGCAACACGTCGCCGATCTGATGATACATATCCCAACTGATTTTCGCATCATCACTTTCCAACGCTTTCAGCATGACCTGAATCTGGGCATCGGATAATTCACCATCGAGCCAAGCCGAAATTTGCTCTTTATTTTGCTCTTGATTCATCTGTGTCGCATTCATAGTTTTTCCGTTACACGCCTGGTTTCGTTGTAGATGCCTACCATCGCTGGTCAGCGCCCATATTCAGTAACGGCCGCAATTTGGCCGCAATTGCTTCACGCGCCCGGAAGATCCGGCTGCGCACAGTACCGATCGGACAACCCATCATATCGGCGATTTCTTCATAACTTAAACTTTCCACTTCACGCAAGGTAATGGCGGTACGTAATTCTTCGGTCAGACCTTCCATTGCACTATTCACGGTGGCCGCAATCTGCTTGCTCGCCAACATCGACTCCGGCGTATTGTTGTCACGCAACTGCTCGCCTTCAGCCCAGTTTTCTGCCTCTTCCGGATCTTCATCCTGCAGGGCACGCGGTTGATTTTTGCGTTGCACCAAATGGTTTTTTGCCGTGTTCACACCTATCCGGTACAACCAGGTATAAAACGCGGCATCGCCCCGAAATTGCGGCAGTGCGCGATAAGCCCGGATAAAGGACTCTTGCACAATGTCTTCCGCTTCGGCTTGATCATGTACCAGGCGCGACACCAGACGCATCAGCTTTCGCTGGTATTTCAATACCAGCAAATCAAATGCTTTTTTGTCCCCCTGTTGCACTCGCTGAACAAGCTGCAAATCAATGTCGCGTTCGGTCGTCACTCGCTGTTTTCCTGTTTGTCCTCAATACGCACGCGGCCTGCCAACATAGAGTGCCGCACGCTTGATAAGTTCGCTGATTTTTTGATTGTTACAAATTTTTTTCCGACAATGCCTTGACCGCCAACCAGCGGCAACTCACCATCAGCGCCCGAAATTCGCTACCGCTCAGGCTATCGGGCAACACCAATACACTATGCACCCGTCCATTACTATCACGCAAACGCAAAAACAACGCTTGTGGCCACAAGGTGGAATCGAGTTGAAAGTACACCGGACGCGGTGCAGCGCTGGCGATAGCCAGAAA
>JBDLSU010000455.1:0-3819 GCA_039799405.1 Pseudomonadota bacterium
GGAGCGCAAAAACGATGGATTTTTGCCAATCACTTCTTCCGGCGCATAGCCAGTGATCTGGCTGAACGCACGATTGACGCGCAAAATGGTGCCATTCACATCGGTAACGGTCATGCCTTCCTGCGATTCAAACGCGATGGCGGCGATGCGCAAATCGTGTTCGACCAGCTTGCGTTCGGTAATGTCGCTGATGGAACCGGCCAGCGTCAGCGGTTGGCCGAAGGCATCCCATTCGGCATTGCCGCGCGAATGAAACCAGCGATATTCCCCATTTTTGCAACGCAAACGCATTTCGACTTCGTAAGGGCCACGGTGCTGCAGGTGTTCGTTCAAGGCATGTAGCACGTAGTCTTTGTCGTCGGGGTGAATATTGTCGATGAAGCTGGCGCGCACACTGGGCAACTCATGATCCAGATAACCGAGCAGGAACTTCCAGCGCGGTGACAGATATTCTTCGTTGGTCTGGATATTCCATTCCCAGATACCATCTTTGGAGCCATTGACGGCGCGAATATAGCGTGCCTCGCTGATGCGTAAGGCCGATTCAATTTGCTTGCGCTCGCTGATATCATCGCTGACCGAGAGCCAGACCCGGCCAAATTGCGGATGATTGAAATTGGATACGGTGGTAAAGCTCCAGAAACGGCTGCCATCTTTACGCAGACAAGCGACTTCGCCACGCCAGACTCCATCGCGCTCCAGTGCGGCGATAATGCTATTGGCAACGCCCTCCGGGCTTTTGTCGGTTGGTGCATTTATCTTGCTGATCGGCTGGCCAATCAATTCACCTGCTGCGTAGCCAAACAAATGATCAAAACGGGGGTTGGTATAAACAATGGCCTGGTTCTTGAAGCAGGTCAGAACAATGCCTTTGGGCATGCTGTCGAGTAATTGGGAATAGCGTTGATTGCTTTTGGCCAGCCGGATTTCGGATTGTTTGCAGGCCGTTATATCCACTGCCACGCCGCCAAAAAAGTGTTGTCCTTGCGCATCGGTGAATAAAAATTTGGAGCCAAACCACCACGAAACGGTGCCGTCGGCATCAACCGCTTTTTCAATCACTTCCAGCGGGCCGGGCTGTTGCAACAGTTTCAGGTCATTTTGGCGATACTCTTTGGCTTGTGCTTCAGGCCACAACTGATATTCGGTTTTGCCGTAGGCATGTTCGCGGGTCCAGCCAAAGCGGCGCAGGTAGTTGTTGCTGGCAAACACCAGATGACCGCCAGCATCTTTGAGCCAGGCTACCACCGCCGTGTGTTCGAGAAACAACTGAATTTGTGTTTGCTGGCCTTCTTGATCGTTTATCATGGGCAAATAGTGTTTGCAAACAATGGATGAAAATTCAGGATGCCTGTGATCTTGCTGGCTTTAGTATCGCTCGCTGCCGCTGATGCGTCAAATATCTTTCATTTGAGCGTACAATAAATCTTCATTTCATCCACACAGCGTTGCTTGCCCCATGGTAAATATCGATCTCCATAGCCATTCCAATATTTCTGACGGTGTTTTGCCGGTGCCACTTTTGGCCGCGCGCGCCAAGGCCAATGGGGTGGATGTGTGGTCGCTCACGGATCACGATGAAGTCTCGGGGGTTGAGCCAGCCCGGCAGGCGGCGCAAGCGTTGGGTATGCGCTTTGTTCCCGGGGTGGAGTGCTCGATTTCCTGGGCCGGGCATACCATCCACATTCTGGGGTTGCAGATCGACCCGGCTACGCCCGCATTGGTAGAAGGCTTGCACCGTACCCGTTCCGGGCGCGAGCCGCGCGCGCGGGCGATTGCGGCGCAACTGGAGGCGGCCGGGATTTCCGGGGCCTTTGAGGGCGCGCTCAAATATGTCAGCAATCCGGATCTGGTGTCACGCACGCATTTTGCACGCTATATTATTGAGTGTGGTGTGTGTAGCCGGGTGAATGAAGTGTTTCAGCATTTTCTGGTGGAAGGCAAGCCCGGCTTTGTACCCCATCACTGGGCCACCATGAGCGAAGTACTGGGCTGGATTGCCGCTGCTGGCGGGCAGGCGGTGTTGGCGCATCCGGGGCGCTATCCTCTAAGTGATCTGGCGTTGGGTGCCTTGCTGGACGAATTCAAACAACTGGGCGGTGTGGCGATTGAAGTGGTAACCGGTAGCCATAATCCGGATCAATTTCAGTCTTTCGCGCGTCTGGCCAATCAATATGGTTTTATGGCCTCAATGGGATCGGATTTTCATGCGCCCAATGAATCGCGGGTCGATATTGGCAAATTGCCGCCCTTGCCAAATACCGTCAAACCAATCTGGCACGACTGGTTTTAATATCACCCGATGTTTAATTTTGCTGCATGATGCCAACGGCTGGCGTAGAATAGGCGCTTTTCGTTTACTACGCTTGTCAGGCATGTCCTGGCCTGATGCCTTATGAGTCAATTTTTCCAACTCCACCCGGATAATCCGCAACCGCGTTTGCTCAAACAAGCCGTGCAATTGTTGCAATCGGGGGCACTGGTGGCTTTGCCCACCGATTCCTGTTATGCCCTGGTATGCCAGCTTGACGATAAAAGCGGGGTAGAGCGCATGCGCCGGGTGCGTGGTGTCGATGAGCGCCACCATATGACCCTGCTGTGTCGCGACCTGAGTGAAATCAGCTTGTATGCGCGGGTCGATAATCGGCAATACCGCATGCTGAAAGCTGCCACACCAGGCCCCTACACCATTATTCTGGAAGCCACCAAGGAAGTGCCACGTCGCCTGAGCCACCCGTCGCGCAAAACCATCGGTCTGCGTGTGCCGGAAAACCGGATTACCCGTGCTTTGCTGGAAGAGCTGGGGCAGCCGCTGTTGAGCACCACCCTGATTTTGCCGGGCGAGCAGGAGGCACTGAATGATCCCGACCTGATCCGTGAACATTTGCAGCACCAGATAGAATTGGTGATCGATGGCGGCGCTTGTGGCATGGAGCCGACCACCGTGATTGATTTAACCGGGCCGGAACCGGTTTTACTGCGCCAGGGACGTGGTGACCCGGCGTTGTTCGGGCTATAGTACCGGCTGGCAGGCTGGTTCCCGCTTTTTGCGGGTTGACTCTGCTACAATCTGGTTTGATTTTCCTTTGATACTCTTTTTGAACTGATCGATATGTATCCTGCTCGCGTTGTCTCCGGCATGCGCCCTACGGGTGCCATGCATCTTGGCCACTATCATGGTGCTTTGGTTAACTGGGTCAAAATGCAAACAGAAGTACCCTGTTTGTTCTTTGTAGCCGACTGGCATGCCCTTACCACCCACTACGATGATCCCTCGATTATCGAAAAAAGCACCTGGGAAATGTTGATCGACTGGTTGGCCAGCGGGGTTGATCCATCACAGGCAACGCTGTTCATCCAGTCCAAAGTGCCGGAACATGCCGAATTGCATTTGCTGTTGTCCATGGCGACCCCACTGGGCTGGCTGGAACGGGTGCCGACCTATAAAGATCAAATGGAAAAGCTGGCCAATAAAGATCTGGCCACCTATGGCTTTTTGGGTTACCCCTTGCTGCAGGCCGCTGACGTATTGATCTATCGTGCCAGCGATGTGCCAGTCGGTGACGATCAGGTGCCGCATATTGAAATGATGCGTGAAATTGCGCGGCGCTTCAATCATATCTACGGTAAAGAAAAAGGCTTTGAAGAAAAAGCGCTGGAAGCGGTGAAAAAACTCGGCAGCAAGCGCGCCAAGCTGTATCTGGAATTGCGCACCGCGCATCAGCAAGATGGCAGTGCCGATGCACTGGCGCAAGCCAAGGCCATGCTGGACGAAGCGCAAAATCTGTCGATGATTGATCGCGAACGCCTGTTTGGTTA
>JBDLSU010000456.1:0-4106 GCA_039799405.1 Pseudomonadota bacterium
AAGGCCCGGTTGAACGCAAGGTGGTACGGGTGGTAACGCCGGGTACATTGACCGATTCTGATTTGTTGCCGGAAAAGTCGGATCGCCCTTTGCTGGCGGTGTGCTTTGTGCCGCAAAAGAAACATACGCTGCTGGGGCTGGCGTGGTTGTCACTGGCCAGCGGTGCTTTGCGCCTGATGGAACTGGCGGTGGATGGCAAGTTGCTGGATGCGCGCTTGCAACAGGAACTGGAACGCATTGCCCCGGCCGAAATTTTACGCGCCGATAGTCAAGCCTTAACCGGGCCGGAGCGCAGTATTGTGCAAAGCGTGCCGGACTGGCATTTTGATATCGGTGCCGGACAAGTGGCGCTGCAAGAACAACTGGGTGTCGCTTCGCTGGCTGGCTTTGCGGCCGAAACCCTGAGTGCGGCTTGTGGTGCGGCGGGTGCGCTATTGCGCTATGCGCAATCGACCCAGGGCAAGGGTTTGCAGCATGTAAAGAGCTTGCAGGTAGAAAATGAGCAAGCGTATATCGGCATCGATGGCGCGACCCGGCGCAATCTGGAATTGACTGAAACCCTGCGCGGACAAGAATCGCCTACCCTGTTTTCGCTGCTGGACCACTGCCGCACCGCCATGGGTTCGCGCATGTTGCGCCATTGGTTGCACCACGCGCACCGCGCGCAAAGCGTGGCGCAGGCGCGGCACCGGGCGATTGATACGCTGCTGTGCGCGGATGCTTGCCCTGACCTGGCAGGCAGCCTGGGGGCGATTGCTGATCTGGAACGCATTACCACCCGCATTGCGCTGCTGTCGGCGCGTCCGCGTGACCTGGCCAGTATGCGCGATGGTTTGCAACAATTGCCGATGCTGCAGACCCAGTTACTGGAATCCAATCTGGCCGATAGCGCGCTGCTGCAAACCCTGCATCAGGATTTGACCCCACCGGGAAGCTGTCAGGATCTATTGCAACGGGCGATTTTGCCTGAACCAGCGGCGCTGGTGCGGGACGGCGGCGTGATTGCGCCTGGCTTTGATGCGGAACTGGATGAATTGCGCGGTTTGTCGGAAAATGCCGGGCAATATTTGCTGGATCTGGAAACGCGCGAACGGGCACGCACTGGCATCGCCAATTTGCGGGTGGAATATAACAAGGTACATGGCTTTTATATTGAAGTCACCAACGGCCAGACCGACAAGGTGCCGGAAGATTACCGCCGCCGCCAGACCCTGAAAAATGCCGAACGCTATATTACGCCGGAACTGAAAGCGTTTGAAGACAAGGCGCTTTCCGCCCAAGACCGGGCGCTGGCACGCGAAAAGATGTTGTACGAGCAGGTGTTGCAGGATCTGGCACCGTTTATCGGCCAGTTGCAAAGCGTGGCGCAAGCGGTGGCACAGCTTGATACGCTGGTGGCGCTGGCTACCCACGCCCAGCGCAATCAGTGGGTCGCGCCGCAACTGGTGCCGCATTCGGCTCTGGAAATTATTCAGGGACGGCACCCCGTGGTGGAAAAGCAAATCGAACGCTTTATTGCCAATGATTGCCAACTCAGTACCGAACGCAAATTGCTGCTCATTACCGGGCCGAATATGGGCGGTAAATCGACCTTCATGCGGCAAGTGGCACTGATTACGCTGCTGGCTTATATTGGCAGCTATGTACCAGCCGAGCGCGCTACCATCGGGCCGATTGACCGCATTTTCACCCGGATTGGCGCGGCCGATGATCTGGCGGGTGGACGTTCGACCTTTATGGTGGAAATGACTGAATCGGCGGCGATTTTGAATGGTGCCAGCGCCCAGTCGCTGGTGTTGATGGATGAAGTCGGGCGTGGTACTTCGACTTTTGACGGACTGGCGCTGGCCTGGGCGATTGCGCGCCATTTGATCGACGTAACGCAAAGCTTTACCCTGTTCGCCACCCATTATTTTGAATTGACCCAGTTGCCGGAAAGCCACTCCAGCGCAGCCAATGTGCATTTGTCGGCGGTGGAACATAAAGACAGCATCGTGTTCTTACATGCGGTGCAAGCTGGCCCGGCTTCGCAAAGCTATGGTTTGCAAGTGGCGCAACTGGCCGGGGTGCCGGGCAATGTGATTCGCGCCGCGCGCAAGCATTTGGCGACGCTGGAAGCGCAAGCTTTGCAAACCACGCCGCAACTGGATTTGTTCGCCGCGCCACCAACGTATCAGGGCGACAGCGCAGAATCGAACCAGCCAGATCCGCGTGTTGCGGCCTGGGGCGAGACCATGCAGGCACTGGAGGCGATTGATCCGGATGCCCTGACCCCGCGTGAAGCGCTGGCGCAACTGTACCAACTGAAACAACTGGCGCAAACGGCGTCGCAGGCGGTTTAAACCATGAAGCCAAGGTATTGCTGCAAGGGCTGGCTGCTGGGATTGGTGGGACTGGTCAGCTTGATGGGCGCGGCAGCCCCGCTTGCCCACGCCGCAGCACTACGCTTTGGCGTGCTGAACCAGTCCAGCGAACTGGGTGCCGATTTGGCCGCGCTGAATAACGACAATCTGGCGTTTATTGTGGTGAACGGGCTAAAAACCAGCAAAGAGCCGTGCAGCAACGCCTTATACCAGCAACGCAAAAGCGCGCTGGAGGCCAGTGAGCATAGCGTAATCGTTTCGCTGACGGCCAATGACTGGGCGTATTGCCCCAACCCGGATGCGCTTGGCCAATTGCGCGAATTATTGTTCGATGGCGAGCTGTCCCTTGGCAGCAGCAAATTGCCATTGACTCATCTGTCGGCCAATCGCAAATTCCGCCGCTATACAGAAAACGTGCGCTGGGAGCTGAATGGCGTTTTATTTGCAACAATTCATTTACCGGGCAACAATAACCGCTATCGGATGGAGGCGGGGCGCAATGGCGAATTTGAAGACCGCCTGGTCGCCAACCGGCTATGGTTGCAGCGGCTGTTTGCACTGGCCCAACAAAACAAGGTGCGCCATCTGGTGCTGTTTAGTGACGGCAATCTGTGGCAGCCGCATGCCAAAAACCGGCGCGATGGTTTTCTGGAAATCCGTAATCAAATTACGCAATTAAGCGGCAAGCTGCGTGGCAAATTATTGTTGATTGACCAGCGCCCGGAACAAGGTGCCGATACTATCCAGTGGCGCGGCAATGTCGGCCATGTCAGTTTGTCAGCAGGTTGGCACAGTTTTATCAGCAAACCGGGGCAAACGCAGCCTTTTGTGCTGGAAAAGTAAACAAGACGGAAAATACAGCAGAAAAATACAGACCCGCAAATACAAAAACAGCAGGCGCGCTTACCACGGCCTGCTGTTTTTTATGGTCGGCAAGCGTTGCCTGCCCAATCAATGAATCGGATGGCTGCGATATTCATTGCCTTCGTCGTCTTCATCTTCGTCGTCGAAATCATGGCCGTGACCGTGTGGGCCGTGGACATGTTCATGTTCGATTTCTTCTTCGGTGGCGGCGCGCACTTCGGTTACATTCAGGGCAAAGCGCAATGCATGGCCAGCCAGGGGATGGTTACCATCGAGCACCACTTTATCGTCGGCGATGTCGGTCACGGTAAAAATCATGGCATCTTCTTCGTCGTCACTGCCATCGGGCATGCCTTCAAACTGCATGCCGACTTCCAGCGGTGTCGGCAGGCGGTTGCGCGGCTCCACTTTCACCAGACTGGCATCGTATTCGCCAAAAGCATCTTCCGGCTCGACCTGGATTTCGATCGAAAAGCCGACTTCTTTGCCATCGAGCGCTTCTTCAATTTTAGGCAAAGTGTTTTCGTAGCCACCATGCAGATATACCATCGGTTCACGGCCATCTTCGATCAAGGCACCCTGAGCATCCGACAGTTTGTATTGCACCGTCACCACCGTGTTCTTGGCAATTTTCATATTACTTCCTTTCATAAAATTCGCTCCCATTATACCCGCCTGTTTTGGCGACGCTGAAAACTTCTATGAAAATTTCAACAAGAACGCCATTTTTCCCAGCGCCGGATGCAAAAGTCTCCCTCTGGCAGCCCTGAAATGGCGACGAAATTGCTTATAATACGAACATGAAAAAAACTCCCCTCCCCCTGCTGGGCGGCTTGACCGCCAATCAATTCCTGACCGAATATTGGCACAAAAAGCCCT
>JBDLSU010000457.1:0-3896 GCA_039799405.1 Pseudomonadota bacterium
CCAGTTTTCAAAGGAGGCAGTAAACCTTAATTTTCATTTGTTTACAACAATAATTTTTACTATCTCACGGCAACATTTTTTAAGTGCTTGATTGTAAACATGTTTTGATGCGATTGCCCTGTCCCAGCGGGCTAAAGAGTAGCATTACAGCGGAGTTGATTGTAATTGGGTACGAAGGCCAACGCCAACAGTACTGTTATGGATTTGGATAGTTCACGCATAGTAGGGTTTTAGTTGATCAAGCAGTGTGCACGCTGGGGGGAATTCAATTTCATCCCGCTCCAAATCAAATCCCACTGCCCACAAACCCAAGTCTGGCGCATACTCAAACCGATCCAATTTCCCAGCAAAGGCAGTAGTTTTTGGGTAAATCAGCATCATTTCACCCATTCCGGACAGATATTTATGTCCATACGCAAACATTTGATAAAAATCACTCTGCTGCAAACCATATTTATTACTCTGCGCCTGACTTGAGAGCAGTTTCCATTTGGCGTCCAACACCATACACACTTTTTCTCCTTTTTTCAGCAACATATCCGGCTTCAGCAAAAACATTGCGCGCTTGCCCAATTTGCACAAATATTGGCTAGCTGCTTGCCGTTTGATGTGGTATCCGGTGCCAATCATCCGGGCCTGCAGATGATGCTCTACGTACCGTTCAAACAAGCGTTCCATTGGAAATAGCAAACTCAATCCCTGAGTAACACCTGACAACGCCACCGGCATTTGCTGGCCCAGCACCAATTCGCACCAAGGACGCACCGCTCGGTAATGCGACATCAGCCTGGTGTTACGCCAACTACGCATATCCTGAGCAACATTCGCGCAGGCGGGAATACTGGCAAATAACCCTGCGAGCTCGTGTGCATCACGCCAGGTTGTGCTGTGCCGGGTGTATGAGCATACGATCAGAAGCGCGCTTTTCAACAAACGATTTTCTGCATTGTCCGGCAAAAATACATCATGCCGCAACGCGAACATGTGGCGACGCGCTGGCGGCTGGCGCATTTGCTTGGCCACATCCAGTTGACCACGCAAAAACCTTTGCTCGGATTCCTCAATCCGGTAATCAAAACGCAATCCACGCCGGGTCAATGACGCCAGTTCCAGAACAAATTGTTGCATCACCCACTCTTGCAGGGGCAATTGCCAACATGCCAGCGCGGCCTGGGTTGCAGTTCTGGCTGGCAATTCAAGGGCAACAGACAGCATCTTGATTAGGATTTGACGAGAAGTATCGCGTGCTGCGCCAGAGGTATCCTCTGTATGCTTGGGCAATATCTCAATAACCGTACCGCATGGCGTAGAAAGGATGCCGACGTAATTATCCAGTTTCAAGCAAGTCTGGTTCTCAAGCTGAAACAATACGGCACCATTTTTTTTAAAGGTAGCCATCAATTTACAAAAATAGGCAAACGCCGACGCTGACACACAGGCATGATCCAGCGAAGGTATTGCCTTGGGGCCAGGCGCGCCTACACTCA
Source organism: Pseudomonadota bacterium (assembly GCA_039799405.1). Lineage (GTDB taxonomy): Bacteria > Pseudomonadota > Gammaproteobacteria > Burkholderiales > Burkholderiaceae_D > CAMBDR01. The sequence continues at coordinate 1,488 of JBDLSU010000457.1, forward strand.
AGCGTGCATATTCTCGAACCACAATATGGCATTTCATGCTTGCTTTACCACTATGCCCAAGAAGCTACGCACGTTCCCGAAAGCCAATTCATTGATTCGCCAAGGCAAGGCTTGCGCCGCGATATCATCACTTCCCCCAAAAATGCTTTGAAGATCGCTACTTTCCTGCCGCACAAATGCCTCATCATTGTTCTTATGCTGATCATTCAGCACCCAGGCGATACGCTGCCAGTCTTCAAAAAAGTACTCTTGAAGCAATGGCAGTATCTTGTAGCGAAAAATGTGCGCCAGCTTGACTAATTCATCCCCGTTTCTCAAGCCGATAAAATACGCATGCCCCAAACAAAAATCTCTTCCCAACAAGACTTCAATTCGCTTGTTCATTGCTTCCAGCATCGCAGCGAGGTCTATGTCTTCAATTTTGATATGCGCAAGGCGCTGCGGCTGGGGCAACATCTCTTTGAAATTGAAGCGCCGTCGCAGCGCGATATCAATTCCGGTCAATGAGCGGTCAGCGGTATTCATGGTGCCAATCAAATACACATTACCGGGCACTTTGAATGTTTTTTTGGAATAAGGCAGCACCACCTCCAATGCCTCTGCCGCACCGGCACGTTTTGAAGGCTCGATCAAGGTAATGAGTTCACCAAAAATGCGAGAAACATTGCCACGATTGATTTCATCAATGATCAAAACATAGGGTTGATTGACTTGCACTTCAGGTATCATGCTGATTGGCTGCAAAGGAAGCTTGTGTCCTGCGTTTTGCAAAGCCTGCGATAGCTCTTGCCAGTTGATTCGCCACAATTCATACACGGTTTTCAAGGCTAGTGGTTTATTGGCATTGAGTTCCAGGATGGAGAAACGAATGTCACGCAATAGCCACTTTACATTCAGCACATGTTGGTAATTTCTTTGTTCAAGCTCAGCAGGTGGATTGGGATCGTAATAGTATTCACCCTGTACCACTCCCACCGCGCATATATGCGTATTGCTTGCGAGGCAAAGCAAGATATCGCCTGATTGAATATCCTGTGAAAAGTTACGCAAACAACTTCTATCATTACTGCCCAAGTGATAAGGCGCCTGCGTCAGATCGGCTGAGCGCAAATCACCCACTTCTCCCCACCCGATACGGGCCTGTCCATGATCAAGGCAATAGCGACGGGTGCGGGTCTCGGCTGAACCAGCAATGGAAATTTTCCATACGCGTGGATTATCATTCAAGCCCAATCCGGGGAGGGAAATCGCCTGTTTGCTGGCATCAGTACAAATTCGTTGAAATACGCCGGGCTCAATCCTGTAGCTGACTTGCCCGGTTTCATCGTCAGTTTCGGCACGTAATCCTTCGACAAAATCTTCATAACTAAAGCTTTGATGAAATGTGGTAAACCGAATTTGGTGTTCGCTCACCAGTTCATCAAAGCGCGCTTTCATCTCGCGTCGGTTGCCAAAATTCTGCGCAAAAAAATCAGGATCAATGATGCTGATTGCCTCGTCGATAGTTGCATAGGTTTTGCCTGTACCAGGTGGCCCAGCCAGAATCCGGTTCAACTCAGCGTCACTCTCTTCCAACTCGGCCGGCATCTCATCAAAATTATCTACTTCAGCAATTTCCTCAGCCGCATCGGCTGCGCCATTTCCATCCCCACCATCTTTTACGGGTGCCAATCCAAATGCCTTGTCATACATCGCCCACATCATGGCATTGGTACTCAATCCCGGAACATGCTTTTTTGCTTCCGCGTACAACTCACTCAATAACAGCAAGCGCGCAACTGGTTGTTTTATTTTTGACAATAAATTGGAAGGACAACCAAATTCAGTCAAGAAATGCCCTGCATGTGCGGAGGAAGAAAGTGGCAATAATTTATCTGGATGATAACAACTCAATAGCCGCAGTTTTCGTCCTTCAGCAACCGTACAACGAGGTGGCAGGCCAGTCCTTCGATAAATTTCTTGGTCGCTATCAACCCATTCGACATCAGATAACGAGGCGCTCGCAATTGCGGCTTGAATTGTCAAGGTGTAATGCAAGGCATCTTCATCAGACAAGTTTTGCAATTTCCTAACCTTGGCGACTTGCCTCATTTTCGCGTCAATATACAAAACATGGCCGCGTGAAGTGCCAGGGGAATAGCGCCCCAATACCTTTTCCAGCCCCCGCTCAATCCACCAACAAAAACTGTCATTCTTACCGGTGCCAACACAATATTCTTCCAGGGTTAGATTAGCGAGGTTTTGGGCGGGGAATTTTTTAATGAAAGATTGATATTCGACTGTTTCCAAAACAGGCAGAATTGGCTGCGTATCTATTCTCTGCCGAAGAAATGCCAAAAAATCGTAAAACCGTTGGTTTGGTGAAAAATGCATAGCACTGACTTTCAAAAAATAGAGCAGATGAAGAAA
>JBDLSU010000458.1:0-10449 GCA_039799405.1 Pseudomonadota bacterium
CTTCAGGGACAATCAAATCAGGCACCGCCACGCCTTGCTCTGCCGCTATGGCTGGCTCAACCACGCGTGGTGGATGCGAATGCCGTAAATAACGTGCCGACTGCCGGGTCGCACCACCGGGTGCGGGCCAAGTCACAAAACGTGATAATTCCTGCAAAGCGCGTTGATACACTTCACGCTTGAATTCGATCACCACATCCAGCGGCACCCAATAATCATGCCAGCGCCAGGCATCAAACTCGGGGTGATCAGTCAGGCGCAAGTTGACATCGGAATCACGTGCGTTCATGCGCAACAAGAACCAGATTTGCTTTTGCCCCCGGTAATGACCGCGAATTTCGCGTTTGATAAAATGATCCGGCACTTCATAGCGCAACCAGTCACGGGTGCGGCCGACGATTTTTACATGCTCCTGACGTAAGCCAATTTCCTCCTCCAGTTCACGGAACATCGCTTGTTCCGGTGTTTCACCATATTTAATGCCCCCTTGCGGAAACTGCCAAGAGTGCTCCCGCACCCGCTTCCCCCACCAAACCTCGTTTTGAGTGTTCAGCAGGATGATGCCGACGTTGGGTCGAAACCCTTCACGGTCCAGCATAATCTACCTCAAACTTTCTGCGGTTGTGCAATCACCAATATTACGACCCTATGACATAGAAACAATAGCAATTTGCCAGCACCCAAGGCCCAGCAATAGTCGTTCCATACCACGGAAATGTATCAAGATTGATCGCATCAGCCAGCTAATCCTATAAAATTAGGTTGATTATAACCCTCTCTTTTTAAAAAGAATTCACTGACATGCGTGCGACACGATTTTTTATTGCGACTTTGAAAGAAGCACCCTCGGATGCCGAGATTATCAGCCACCAATTAATGATGCGCGCCGGTATGATCAAGCGCCTTGGCTCAGGAATTTACACCTACATGCCGGTCGGCTTGCGCGTGATTCGCAAAGTGGAAAATATCGTGCGTGAAGAAATGAATCGCTCGGGTGCGCTCGAATTATTGATGCCGGTAGTGCAACCGGCCGAATTATGGCAAGAAACCGGACGCTGGGACAAAATGGGGCCGGAACTGATGCGCGTGAAAGATCGTCACGGCCGCGATTTTGCAATTCAACCGACTTCCGAAGAAGTGATTACCGATGTGGTACGCAACGATATCAAATCGTATCGTCAGTTGCCGGTCAATTTTTATCATATCCAGACCAAATTCCGCGATGAGCGCCGCCCCCGTTTTGGCCTGATGCGCGGCCGCGAATTCACCATGAAGGACGCCTATTCCTTTGACCGCGATGTGGCGAGCATGCAGCAGTCGTACCAGATCATGTTCGATGCCTATGTGCGCATTTTCCAGCGCTTTGGCCTGAAATTTCGCGCGGTGGCGGCTGACAATGGTGCGATTGGCGGATCCGGCTCGCACGAATTTCATGTGATTGCGCAAACCGGTGAAGATGCGCTGGTGTATTGCCCCGATTCCGACTTTGCTGCCAATATGGAAGCGGCCGAAGCACTGCCGCTGATTACCAGCCGTGCTGCCCCGCTTGAAGCCATGAGCAAGGTAGCCACTCCTGGCAAGGCCAAATGCGAAGATGTGGCCGCCCTGCTGGGTTTGCCACTGGCACAAACCGTCAAATCGATCGTGCTGGCCAGTGACAAAGAGGACGAACAAGGCAAGAGCCTGGGCACCGAAATCTGGCTGCTGTTGCTGCGCGGCGACCATGAAATGAATGAAGTCAAGGTTGGCAAACTGCCCGGTCTGGGCGCGTATCGTTTTGCGACTGAGGCCGAAATCGTCACCACCTTTGGCACCCTGCCCGGCTATCTCGGCCCGATCAATACCAAAGCCCCATTAAAAATTGTGGCCGACCGCACGGTGGCGAATATGGCTGACTTTGTCTGCGGTGCCAATGAAGCCGATTTCCATATCCGTGGCGTCAACTGGGGCCGCGACTTGCCGGAACCCGCGCTGGTGGCCGATTTGCGCAACGTGGTGGAAGGCGATGCCTCACCCGATGGCAAAGGCGTGCTGGCAGTGGAGCGCGGGATTGAAGTGGGCCATGTGTTCCAGCTCGGCACCCGTTATTCACGCGACATGAACGCCACCTATCTGGATGAAAACGGCAAACCGCAATTGCTGCAAATGGGTTGTTATGGCATCGGCGTAACCCGGATCCTGGGTGCTGCCATCGAACAGAATTTCGATGACAAGGGCATTATCTGGCCAACATCCATCGCGCCCTTCACCGTGGTGCTGTGCCCGATGAGTTATGACCGCAGCGAGATGGTTCGAGAAGCCAGCGATCAGTTGTATGACGATTTGCTCAAGGCTGGTGTCGATGTGATTCTGGATGACCGTGGTTTGCGCCCCGGGGCCATGTTTGCGGACTGGGAACTGATTGGCGTACCGCACCGCGTGGTGATCGGTGAGCGTGGTCTGAAGGAAGGCAATCTGGAATACCAGGGTCGTCGCGACAGCGCCGCCAGCGCCATGCCGGTGGCGTCGGCCGTGGCCGATATTCAGGCCAAAATCGCCGCCAGCCTGTAAGCATGAAGCAGGGTTTGACATGTGCTACCGTGTGCCTGGCTGTCAGCCTGGCCTGGCCTGTGACAACATGGGCCGGTAGCCAAAAAGAAGAAGCGATGGCCGATTCGGTACGCTTGGCCTTGTCGAATGCAATTGCTGACGCACGGCCACCGAAACCGCAATTTTCCGACATTAACCAGAGGCTGGAATATTTGCGCTGGCTGGGCGAAATGTCGGAGCGGCTGAAAAAGAAAATCGGCGATGCTGATGTGCGGCGCGAGTTTCTCGAAACGGTGTGGTATGAAGCGCACCGCGCCGGGCTGGAACCGGCACTGGTAATGGGCTTGATACAGGTGGAATCGGGCTATAAAAAATATGCGGTATCGATTGCCGGGGCGCGCGGCTATATGCAGGTGATGCCATTCTGGACCAGCAGCATTGGTGACCATGACCGGCGCAAGCTGTTTCACATGCAAACCAATCTGCGCTACGGCTGCGCCATTTTACGGCTGTATCTGGACATGGAGCGTGGCAACCTGTATCTGGCGCTGGGACGCTATAACGGCAGCCGTGGCAAGCCGGAGTACCCGAATGCAGTATTGGCAGCGTGGAAGCGCTGGGAATATCAAAAAACCGGTGTAGCGCAACATGGCAAAACCGGGGGAGCGGGATAAGCCTCAAGCAAAAAAAAGCTTCAACCCGGAACAACTTCAGGATCGATAAGCTTCCCCTCTCGCAATAAAAAAGCCCGGCAGCTTGACGCGACCGGGCTTTTTTATTTGACAGCCTGACTTGACAGCGAGAGCTTAACTCAGGTGGCCGGAGATCAGCTTGGTCATTTCAAACATCGACACCTGGGCTTTGCCACCGAAGATGGCTTTGAGCTTGTCGTCAGCATTGATGTTGCGACGGTTTTCAGCGTCTTGCAGGTTATGCTTCTTGATGTATTCCCACACTTTTTTGGTCACTTCGGTGCGTGGCAAACCGACTGCACCGACCACGGCAGCCAACTCTTTCGATGGCGTCATGGCTTTCATGAAAGCGGCATTGGGTTTGCGTGCGGGCGCTGCTGCAGGTGCGGCTTTGGCAGCAGGTGCAGCCTTGGCCTTCGGTGCAGCCTTGGCAGCGGGTGCGGCCTTGGCAGCAGGCGCTGCTTTGGCAGGTGCGGCCTTGGCAGCAGGTGCTTTGGCGGGTGCAGCAGCCTTGGCGGCAGGTTTGGCAGCAGCCGGTGCAGCGGCTTTTTTAGCGGCAGGCTTGGCTGCTGCGGCTGGTTTGGCTGGTGCTGCTTTTTTGGCAGGAGCTTCTTTAGCTGCTGCGGGTTTTTTGGCTGTTGCCATATTGGAGCCTCCTTAACAAATCTATCGGGAACATGCATCGTACAACGCAGCATTAATATTGGTGTGCTTTGCCATGTGACGCAAGTGTTTTTCGCAACTTTTTTACAGGAAGGGGCAGCTTTTACAATCGCCGTGTCAGTTATGGCGCAATGATGGGTTTTTACGCCACAGTTTGCCACGATTTTGACCAGACTGATCTTGTTTTTACTGCCCCCGGTTTTACAGCGACTGCACAAATCTTTAAGCCCTGAGCGGCTTGTTTGTTACATCCCCGGCATCATGCCTTTCATACTTCGCATCATCTTCATCATGCCGCCGTTTTTGAATTTTTTCATCATCGACTGCATTTGTTCAAATTGACTTAGCATACGGTTTACTTCCTGTACCTGAACCCCGGCACCAGCCGCAATACGACGTTTGCGTGTGGCCTTGATAATTTCCGGCTTGCTGCGCTCTTGCGGGGTCATGGAATCGATAATCCCGACCATGCGCCGCACCTGCTTTTCGGCCTGATCCATATTCGCATTGCCAGCGGCCTGCTGAAACTGGGCCGGTAATTTGTCCAGCAAACCGGACATACCACCCATTTTTTTCATCTGCCCCAACTGGGCCTTGAAATCGTTCAAATCAAACTTGCCGCCAACCTTGATCTTGTCTGCCAGATCCTGCGCCGCCTTGATATCGACACCCTTGCGCGCTTCTTCTACCAGCGCCAGAATGTCGCCCATGCCCAAAATACGGTTAGCCATGCGGCTGGGGTCAAACGCTTCCAGCCCGTCCAGTTTTTCCGAAACACCGGCAAACTTGATCGGCTTGCCAGTGATAAAGCGCACCGACAAAGCGGCACCACCACGGGCATCGCCATCGAGCTTGGTCAAAATCACGCCGGTCAGTGGCAGCGCATCATTAAACGCCTTGGCGGTATTAATGGCATCTTGCCCCAGCATGGCATCGACCACAAACAGGGTTTCAATCGGCTTCAATGCACCATGCAAGGCAGCGATTTCCTGCATCATGGCTTCATCAATACCGAGACGACCTGCGGTATCCACCAGCACCACGTCATGATAATGCTTTTTGGCGTAATCAAGCGCAGCCAGCGCAATTTCTACCGGTTTGTCGCTCGCTTGCGACGGAAAAAAATCTGCCCCCACTTGCGCCGTGACACTTTGTAACTGCGCAATCGCAGCAGGACGATACACGTCGGCCGATACGGTCAGGACTTTTTTCTTTTTTTGCTCACGCAGATACTTGGCCAGCTTGCCGACGGTGGTGGTTTTACCCACCCCTTGCAAGCCCGCCATCAGGATCACGGCTGGTGGTTGGCAGGCAAACGACAGTTGCGACGCTTCCGGCCCCAGATCAGCCCCCATGATGGCCGCCATCTCGCGCTGTACCACGCCCACCAGGGCCTGGCCCGGGGTGAGTGAGCCAATCACCTCTTCGCCCATGGCCTTTTGTTTCACATTTGCAATAAATTCACGTACCGCTGGCAGAGCCACGTCCGCTTCCAATAAGGCCAAACGCACTTCACGCAACATTTCTGCGGTATTGGATTCAGTCAAGCGCGCTTCACCGCGCATGGTTTTCACCACCTTGGCCAAGCGTTGAGTTAAATTATCTAACATGATCGACTTTGGGGAAAAGAAAAAGAATTCGCCATTTTACCCGAAGCCAGCCACAACCTGTGGCCTGACTTTGCCCAATATTCATCAAAATCAAGCTGTTGCGGCCAAAACTGGATTAGACTCTGATCGATTCGATTAAGGAGAGCAACCATGACTGCAAAACCATTTTCATCACGCCTGGCGCAACTGCTGTCGATCAGTGTCATTGGCACCCTGGTTGGCATGCTGCCGGGTGTGGCACAAGCCGATGATGTGATCCGCCTGGGCAACCTCAAGTTTGCCCATTATGGCGCAGTCTCGTACATTAAAGAGCTGGCCCCCAAATGCGGTATCAAGGTTGATGAAAAAATCTTTGCCAAGGGTCTGGACGTGATGCAGGCGGTGATTGCAGGCGAACTCGATGTGGCAGCGGTTTCGTCAGAAGCCGCCATTACCGCACGCGGACAAAATACGCCAGTGTTTATTGTGGCTGGCTTTGCCAAAGGCGGCGCGCGGCTGGTGGTGCGGCCTGATGCCGGAATTAAAACCCTGAAAGACCTGAAAGGCAAAAAAGTCGGCGTAACGCGCGGCGGCATCCAGGAAGTATTGTTGCTGGCCCAACTGGCGAAACAGGGCCTGAGCTATGCCACCGCGGCTGGCAAAGATGTGCAAATTCTGTACCTGGGTTTTCCGGAACTGAATCAGGCACTGCTGGGCAAGGATCTGGATGCGATCATGCAATCTGAGCCGCAATCATCGCAAGCCATCAATAAAGGCTTTGGCGTGGAATTACTCAAGCCTTACGATACCCCGATTGGCGAACCAATCCGCACTCTGGCCATGACGGAAAAATTTTATAAAGAACAGCGCCCGCTGGCCGAAAAATTCATGCGCTGCTTTGTCGAATCGACCAAGGGTTTTATCGACAACCCGGCATTGGCCGAAAAATACGTGACGCAAACCATTTTCAAGGGCCAGATCACCAAGGATGATTTTCAGGATGCGATCAGCAATTCGCCCTACAGCTATGACATCAGTATTGAGCATATCCAGATCACCACCGACGTGATGGCGAAATATGGCGTCGGTAAAATGAGCAAACCACCGGTCGCAAAAGACTGGGTCAAAACCGATTTACTGGATCAGGCCAAGAAAAGCCTGGGCGTGAAGTAAATCAATCCTTTAATCAAGTCAATCCTTTGCAAACCAATCAGGCTGGAACGCCCATGAACAAGCAGACTTTGCGCAATATTGTGGCCGGCTGCCTGGTGCCGCTGGCGATCATTGCGCTGTGGTACGCCTCGGTCAGCCTGGGCTGGGTCAGCGCGCAAAAGCTGCCAGCACCGCTGACGGTGCTGGAGCGCTGGATCAGTTACATCTTGCCCGCCACACCGTATGAGAGTGGCAACTGGCTGAAATGGGCGCTGTCCGGTGAAATGATTGACGATGCGGCCAGCAGCATGTTTCGCATCCTGATCGGCTTTGCCATAGGGGCCGGGCTGGCTTTGCCGCTGGGCCTGGCAATGGGTGCCAGCCAGCGTGTGTATGCGCTGTTCAACCCGATGTTGCAGGTATTGCGCCCGATTCCGCCAATTGCGTATATTCCGCTGTCGATTCTCTGGTTTGGCCTGGGCAACCCGCCTGCGATTTTTCTGATCAGCCTGGGGGCGTTTTTCCCGGTGCTGATCAACACCATTGCCGGGGTGCGCCAGGTTGATGGCATTTACCTGCGCGCAGCGCGTAACCTGGGTGCGAATGGCCCAACCCTGTTCTACCGGGTGATTTTTCCTGCGGCGGTGCCGTATATTTTGACCGGAGTGCGGGTTGGGATTGGCATCGCCTTCATCGTGGTGATTGTGGCGGAAATGATCGCGGTAAATAATGGTCTGGGTTTCCGGATAATTGAAGCACGCGACAATTTTTGGACTGACAAAGTAATCGCGGGCATGGTCAGCATTGGTTTGCTGGGTTTTGCGATTGATATGGCGATGGGTCGCCTGAATAATTATTTGCTGCGCTGGCATCGCGGACTGGAGCATTGAATGGCGTACCCCACACTATGAGCGCGGCGATTCAAATTCAGGGCGTCAGCCAGATTTTCAGCGGTCAGGCCCGGCAAATAGTCGCGCTGCAGCAAATTGACTTGCAGATTCCGCCCGGCCAGTTTGTTTGTCTGCTGGGACCATCCGGCTGTGGCAAATCGACCCTGCTCAATGCGATTGCCGGATTTGTCCAGCCCACCTCCGGCAGCATTACTTGTGCAGGCCAGGCAGTGCTGGCACCGGGGCCGGAGCGTGGCATGGTGTTTCAGGAATATGCCCTGTTTCCGTGGATGACGGTGCAGCAAAACGTCGGCTTCGGGTTGGAAATCAAGGGCATGGCCAAGGCTGACATCCGGCAGCGCGTCAGCCAGCTCTTGCAGCAACTGAATTTACAGGAATTTGCCCAACGCTTTCCCAAAGATTTGTCCGGCGGCATGCGCCAGCGCGTGGCGATTGCACGGGTGCTGGCGCTAGATTCGCCCGTGATGCTGATGGATGAACCATTCGGCGCGCTCGATGCGCTGACGCGACGCAATTTGCAGGATGAATTGCTGCGGCTGTGGGCGGAATTGAAGAAGACCATCGTATTTGTCACCCACAGCATTGAAGAAGCGATTTATCTGGCGGATCGCATCATCGTCATGACTTACCGCCCTGGCACCATCAAACGCGATCTGAGCATCGATTTGCCGCGCCTGCGCGATCCGGCCTCTAACGAATTTAATGCCTTGAAGCGGGAACTGAACGAACTGGTGATGCAAGAACAGGCGCGCCATCGCGACGCCGAGATGAAGTTAAGTGCGATCGATTGATGACGGTTACCTGATTGTTGTCACTTGAATGCAATCAACCAGAGGCTGCACCAAAAACCAACAAGCGGGGCCGATCTTTTTAATTTCAGCCGCAAAATAGCTTGCCCCGCCCCGGCTTGGCTTTATCATTAAAATCAGGCAGTTCAGAAATGCCAGCGCCCTCTTCCATCTCCGGCTATCAAGATTATGCACAGCTCTCCATTCCGCTTGCCGTCCGGCCAGGCTTTGCTGCCTGAGTTGGCGTGGATAGTGCTGATCTGGATTGGCCTGTGTGGTGCGGCGACCTCAAGCCTGGCTGCCAGCCCGGCAGCGGCAAACGCTTCAAGTGCTTCAAGTGCTTCAAGCACCAGGCCGGGCTGGTGGCACCTGGCCGATCCGCATTTTTCCCGCCTGCCAACCGAAAACGCCTTGCCTTCCAATGCCATTACCGCCCTGGCGGAAGACCGCTACGGCTTTATCTGGATCGGCACCCAGAATGGGCTGGCGCGCTGGGATGGCTATCGTTTGCGCAACTATCAGCACGACCCGGCCAACCCGCATAGTCTGCCCAGCAGTTTTATACAGGTCTTGCATCTGGATGCGCAAGGCATGCTGTGGGCTGGCAGCGCCAATGGTGGCCTGGCATGGTATAACACCCGAACCGATACTTTTGAACCGATTCCGGTTGGCCCTGGTGGCAGTAGCCATGCCAGCATTCTGAATATGGCAGATGACGGACAGGGCGGCCTGTTGGTCATTACGGCGGGCGGACTGGATCAGATCGTGGCCGAACGCAATGGCTTCAAGGTCAAGCCGCTGGCGCTATTCCAGCTACCGGGTGCGCCAGCGCCAACCACAGCGCCACCATTAAGGTTGGCACCTGGTGAATTCGCTCTGCGTCTGTTGCACGACCGACAGGACCGCATCTGGTTAAGCACCTCACTTGGCTTGCGGCTGCGCGACCCACAAACCGGGCAGTTCAAGCTGCTGCCACTACAAAATCCCGATAGCAACCCCATGCCGGGTAAAGCACCCGCGCCACTATTCATCATCAGCATGCACCAGGCCAGTGATGGTCGCATCTGGCTGGGCACCACTATGCAAGGCGTCTTTATTTTCGAGCCCGACAAACAACAACTGACACGTTTGTCGCAAGTGGGCGACAACCCTGCGCTCAAGCAATTGCAGCACGATCAAATCAGCGCGATTCTGGAAGTACAGCCTGGCGAAATCTGGATCGCTACCCCGCCCAGCGGCTTGCTGAAAATGGATGTCGCATCCCGCCAAATACGCTGGATCAAGGCCAACCCGTCACTGCCGGGCAGCCTGCCCAACGATACTTTGTGCTGCATGTTGCGCGCCCGCTCCGGCCAGATCTGGCTCGGCACGCAAGACAGCGTCAGCCATTATCTACCCGGTGCAGTGCATACTTTGCGCGCCAACCAGGCTTTGCCTGACCATCTCGCTGATCCGAATATGCAAGCTATCCGGACCATGCCGGACGGGCGGATTTTTCTGGGAGGCGTGAAGCACGGACTTAATACCATCGATCCGGCACAGCAGATCATCCAGCGCACCCGGCCCGGCGACCTGCCGACAGATTGGCCATACACCGTGATACGAGACATCAGCAGCCCACTGGATGGCAAGGTCTTGCTCGGCACTGACCATGGTTTGTTCCAAACTGAGCCAGACGGTAGCCGGATTCGTCCACTGCCGCTGGCAAAGGCTGGCCCCGAGGTCAGCATTACCAGCATGTTGGTGCAAGGTGATGATGTCTGGCTGGGCTCTGGTTTCGGGCTGCTGCACCTGAATGCACGAACCGGGCTGGTGCCCGGCAAAGGACAACTGATTGCGTCGCTGGAACGCCAGTTTATTTCTACCATGGTCCCAGGACAAGACCATACGCTGTGGCTGGGCACCATGAATAACGGTGTGTTCCAATATACCCCGTCCAGCGGCAAACTGCGCCATATCGTACCCAGGCCAGGTAGCGCCCAGGGGCTGCCCAGCAAGATCATTACCAGCCTGCTCCAGGATTCGCGCGGCTGGTTATGGGTCAGCACGCTGGATGCAGGTATCAGTGTCAATCAGGCACCACAACGCGACCTGTTCATCAACCTGTCCACCGCGCAAGGTTTGC
>JBDLSU010000459.1:0-3141 GCA_039799405.1 Pseudomonadota bacterium
GCGCGACCTGCAAGACCCGCTGGCTCCGACCCGCTGTGAAGTGACTACCCTGATAGCCGACATGCAAGGCTATACCAGCCAGGTTGAATCGCTCAGTGTGGAGCAGGCGGCGCAATTGACGCGCGAATTTCTGGCCTGCCTGACCGGCCCGGTGATTCGCCGTGGCGGTACGCTCGATAAATACACCGGTGACGGCCTGGTGGCATTCTGGGGCGCGCCCTTGCCTGTAGCCGACCATGCTGATCTGGCGCTGGAAGCGGCGCAAGAGATGTGGCAGGCGGTGCGACAATATAGCGCCCAGCGTCAGGCCCTGGGTTTTCCGCCGTTACGGGTACGCATTGGCATCGAGAGCGGGGTGGCGATGGCGGGGGATTTTGGCACCGAATTTCGCAGCATTTATACTGCCGTGGGCGATTGTGTGAATCTGGCTTCGCGGCTGGAAACCATGGCACGCGATTTGCCGCATGATGTGATCATCGGCCAGGGTACACAGGCATTGTGTCGCCGCCATGGCCTGCAAATGCTGGGGGAATTTGCGATCCGGGGCAAGGAGAAACCGCATACCTTGTACACCTTGCCCCCCTTGTTGCTAACGTAAATTACTTCAGCAAAAATTCTTCCATGAAGCGAATTTGCGAGAAGAAAGCAAAGTCGGCATTGTTTTTTTTCTGGAAGCCATGGCCTTCGTTATCGGCCACCAGATACCAGACCGGAGTATTGTTTTGCTTGACCTTGGCGACGATTTGTTCGGCTTCAAACACCGGTACCCGTGGATCATTTTTGCCCTGAATCACAAACAGCGGTTTGGTGATTTTCTGCGCGTTATTCAGTGGCGCAATTTTTTCCATGAAGGCGCGCATTTCGGGATTGCGCTCATCACCGTATTCAACCCGGCGCAAATCACGGCGATAGGTTTCGGTGCGCTCCAGGAAAGTCACGAAATGGGAAATGCCAACCGTATCGATCGCACCGACAATGCGGTCGGCATAGGTGGTCGATACCGCCAGACTCATATAGCCCCCATAGCTGCCGCCGCTGACCATGACGCGTTTGGCATCCAGATCAGGCTGGGTCGCGATCCAGTCCAGCAGTGCGCCGATATCCTTGACCGAATCTTCGCGCAACATGCCATTGTCCAGCTTCAGGAAGGATTTGCCAAAGCCGCTGGAGCCACGCACATTGGGCTGGATCAGGGTAATGCCCAGTTCACCCAGCAGATAATTGCTGCGACCCAAAAAGCCGATGGTGGCCTGCGCTTCCGGGCCGCCGTGAATCGAAATCAAGACCGGGCGCGGGCCTTTGAATTTGTCTTTGGGCGGGCGTGCGATCAAACCGCTGATGCTGCGCTGATCAAAACTGTTCCAGCGGATAATTTCTGCCGCCGGGAACTTGCTGGTATCGACCCCAGTTGCGTGCGGTGTGGTCCATTGTTCGACCTGAGCGGTTTTTTGATTCAGTACATAGACTTCGCCCGGGCTTTGCGCATTGTTCAGCGAAAAGCCCAGTTCCTGGGTGGCCGGGTGCCAGTCGGTGCGCGCTACCCCGCCTGCGGGCAGAGCCGGCGCTTTGATGCTTTTGCCGCTTTTGGCATCGAACAAATGCAGCTCCGACAAACCTTCCCGGTTGATGGTGGCAGCTAACCGGGTACCCTTGCGATCCAGCTCAACACTTGATACATCCCATTTGATATCCGCAGTCCACGGCGTTGCTTTGAGGGTAGCCAGATCGAGTTTCATCAATTGCTGGAATTCGCCATGGCTATCGGCGGTCAGGATCAGGCTTTTGTCGTCACTGGCGAAATGGGCGTGGGCGTAACGCACCAGTTCACTGCCCTTATCTGTTTTATTGGCGGCAGCAGGCAATACCTGGCGTGCTTTGCCGCTGGCGACATCAATCAGCCAGACTTCGGATTCATTGATCGACTTGTAATTGATGGCAACGATTTGTTTGTCGTTATGCGACCAGGCAAAATTGCCCCAGCCACCACCGGGCAAGGACACCAACTTGCGCTTGTTCTGCGGTTGTTTGGGATCGAGGATGCTGACATCGGTATTGATTTCGTTGCGCTTGCCGCCAGCGGCCGTTTTGTCGAGGGCGATCGAACTGAACACCATGTGTTCACCGCGATGGCTCCAGGGGCCGGCGTTATGTTTTTCACTGCTGTCGGTCAATTGGGTAATGACCGGTTTGGCCTCGCCCAGATCCAGCCGGTACAATTGATTGGCTTCGTTACCACCATCATCTTTTTCAAAAACAATGTAGTTGCCTTTCTTCGGCTCAAACCAGGCTTGCCGTACCGAGTCCGGAAAATCGGTCAGTTGTTCCAGTTCGCCCTTGGCCTTGCGTAACAAATGCAGTTGCGCGGTGGCACCCTTGGTGCGGGTGGAAATCAACATCCAGCGTTGCTTCGGATGCCAGTCCAGCATGAGGCGTGGACGAAAATCATTATATTTGCTGGCGCGTTCGGCAATGCTTTGGTCGATAGCGGGAATCCCGCTGGCGCTCAGATGCTCGTTTGGTTCGATATTGGCGGCATTGGTGCCAGTGCTGGCAAACAGCAGGGCGCTGGCCAGCAAGCAAGGTAGCAGGCGTGGCTGGAGGCGGGCAAAGGGCTTCAGATTCATGGTGGTATTTTGAAAATGGGGTTGAACAAGGCAAAACGGCTGCACCTTGTGGGCGCAGCCGTTGCGGTTTGGAAATCAGGCTGTTGCAGTCGCCAATAATGCAGGTAAGGCGATCTGGTTATCGACCGAAAATTGATAGTCCTGGAACACATGTTCAGCACTGAGCAACTGGTAATTGCCATCGGGCAGTTTGTGGCTGGTGTCTTTCAGACGATAGGTGTAGTGGCCGCAAGTCCAGCAGTTGAAATTGCGCATATGGGTACACAGGCAGGTCTTGTCCATCACCACGATATTTTTTTCGTTCGGATGCAATTCTACTTCGCGGTTGTAAGCGTTGATGTAGGCGCAAGTGCCATTGCCATCAAGCAGATAACCATACGATTCGCAACCCGGGCGAATGCCGGAACCAATGGCGGGGGTGGATTTCAACATGCGCATCGGGTAGCCAGTGGGTGAAATGCCATTGACTTCGATATCTTCTTCGCTGGCCTTGAAATATTCCTGTTTCACATCATCC
>JBDLSU010000460.1:0-3907 GCA_039799405.1 Pseudomonadota bacterium
AAGAACCATCGTCGGCTTCGGCCAGGTGTCTGGGGGTGTAATACACCTCATAGCGTCCGAATAAGCGCCCGATGCGGTAAATGCTGGCGCGCTCGTTCACGCCAGATGGGACAAATAAATCCGGTGGCAAGGACATCAATTGGGCGCGAATCAGTTTGCCGACATACAGATGTGAAATACCATGGTCGTCGGTTGCTTCGGCCATCCTCTGCCCGACCAAATTTAACGGCGTGGCAAAGTCTTGCCAGATTTGGGCGCGCGTTTTTTGCTGAAATTGCACGCTAAACGCGCAGTCATAGGTTAAGGTGTTGCCGCTTGCCAGGATCAGGCACAGTTTGAGCGCTTCGTAATGGCGCTCCATCGCATACTGCCCGCGCATCACCAGGGCGGCTTCAGAATTGGCATCCATCCCCAGTTCCTGCGCCAACTGGCTACGCGCTTCCGGTGTCGCGGAATAGCTCATGCGAAACGGGCTGGCAAACACCGAATAGGTGCTGGTTCGCACTGCGATTTCCGGTGAATCGTCTTCGATTTCGTAGTCGATAAAGGCATTCACCAATACCTGGGTATTTTGTGGCAGGGGCGGATTCGGCGTAATGGTCACTTCCCCGCTGGCTGGTTTGATGATGCCGGTCAGGGTATAGTCGGTGCCATTCAAGCGCACAATGCCATTAATCGGCACATTGGCGGCATTGCTTTGGCCGTTGGATACTTCGGTAATGGCGCGTCGTCCACCGACAAACACCACGGTGCGCCCACGCAGCAAGGAAACCGGCGGGCTGGCCGCATCGCCAGTGGCCCGGCGAAAGATAAATTGGTAGTCTTTGGCTTCGCTGGGGGCCAACAACGCCAGTTGGCGCGCAGCGGAGAGGTAGCTCTTGCCGCCGTTGATGCCATCAAGGGATGATCCCACCCGATAATCACCCCAATCACTGCCTGCAACGTGATCCAGCACCACAATACGGCATTCGTTACTGGTATAGCCTGCGGGTAAATAGCCTGCAAACGGGCATGTCAGCGCAAATGCGTTCATGATCGCTACTTGCGGCAAACCCGGCTGAATCGAGATTTGATCATGGTGCCCGCTGCTGGCTGAATCGAACAGGTATTGCGCCTGGTGCGCAGCGGTCAAAAACAGATCGCTGGACGGGGGCCGTCCGTGTTCTCGTTGATACATGGTGGCCCCATCATAAAATGCCTTGAGGGTGGCTTGTTCGCGCCCGGCAGTGACGTTACCCAGCAGGGTATCCAAAATAAGCGGGGTCTTGATGTTGCTACCACCCGTGAGGGCACCCAATGACTCGGCCGCAGCACTGGCCGAATCAAAGCGCGCCCCAGCGGGTGCCTGGGCCATCACGCCATCACAAAATTGTTTGAGTTCACCCGCGTGAACCAGATTGAATAGAATATCGCTCATTGTCTTCCTTGAGAATTCGGCGCACGAGGGCGCGCTGATGAAGCGGTATTCTCAAGGGGCGAGCGGATCGCCTTGGGGCGGTTTTTCCTATTTGGCGTTGGCGCTGTTCTTATCGTTTTTGCCAGCAGCGCGGGCGGCAATTTCCGCTTGCAGTGCGGTCAATTGTTCTTGTCCAGCAAGCAGGGCTGCATCAACATCGGCAATTTTGCCGCGTAGTACTTCGGCCATCTTTGGGGCGGCGGTACGGATCGAGGCGGGCAATGCCACGCTGGTTTTGGCTAAGGCGGCTTGAAATTTGGCACGGCCCTGGTTCATGGCGTTCGCCAGGTCTTGAATCGCGGCTTTGGGGTCATCTTGCGCCTTCATCGGAAACAGCTTGCCGTTCAATTTGACTTGCCAAATATCGCCCGACGCCTTGACGCCCAAGCTGACCGTTTGCGAATCCCCAAACACCAGATGCACCATGCGATAAGTGATACCGGCACTGCGGGAAGGCTTGGCATCGACTTCAATTTTGACCACCTGATTGCCAGATTGGTGGAACAGTTTTGATATCGCTTTGCTGGCTTTGTCTTTGCCGGAGAGATTAAAAAAATCAAAAAGAATCGGTTGGGTGGCGGCTGGCATGGATTTCCTTATCTATACAGTGAATTTTGCTTGGCTAAAATATGGGCTGACGCTTTGCCCTTGTCGTGTCAATTGCGCGCCGGGCCAGTTGGCTTACCATCGCCCTGTTCCATATGGTTATGCCCCTTCATACGCAAGCCATCAATGACGACATCGCCCTGATTGATAGTGGCCGTGCCGGTGCCCGATAAACCGGCTTGATAGGTCAACAAACCCATGACCGTTACAGCACCGGTAAAGGTAGACTCGGGCGCATTGATCGTGACGCTTTGGGCGTTGACGGTCACATTGGCGGCATTGACCACCACCTGACTGTCGGCATCCAACTGGATATTGTCATGGTGAAAACGCCGCCATTGAATCGGGTTGTCGAGGTTGCTGGGACGATACCCCACAATCACCGGGTAGCGCGGATCGCCTGCTTGCCAGGTAATCCACACCCGGTCGCCAGGCAGGATACGAATTTCGGTATGCTCGCTGACATCGCCCAATGGCATACAAAATTGCGCTTCCGGGTACTCGCTGGCACCATCGGTCAGCCCGGGTATGGCGATTTTGGCGGTGAACTTGGCCCGATCTACCGAGACCACTTCGGCCGGAATGAGAAAAGGGGCCATCATGAGCCGCTACCCAACCAAAAGCGCGAATATTGGCGCAGACCCGCCCCATCGACATTGTTTTGCATGACATGCGCCGCCGTCATGATGACCAAGGGCAAGCCCTGCAAGGCAATCACATCGCCCGCACGCAGGGTGCAATTGAGTTCGGTCGTGATGGCAGTGCGCTGTACCAGCACCTTACCCATTAAGGCCAGTTCGGCCTGATTTTTACCCGGTGCGTATCGGACGCACTGCGCCAGGTGGTGACGCGGGCCTTGAATAAACCCGCCTTGTTCCTGGGTAGAGAAATACACCGGAATGTCGTCCAGTTCCAATAAGCTGCTTTGCAGGGTTTCCGAGCTGGCTACCTCCAGCGCGCCCTGGATTGGCTGATTCAACAGTTCGCGCAGGCGTAACAGGTGGATTTGGCCGGAACGCCATACCATGATGGCCCCGGCCTCTTGCAACACCTGGGCCAGATGCGGCGTGGGCAATGCGCCGCAATAAACGGCAAATTGCCGGATCGGAATATCGCCGATGACTTTGGCCGTAGCACCACAGGCACGGTACAGCGCGGCAAAACCGCTATGGCTGACAATCACCGCACTGCGCCGCCTTGCCGCCACACCTGCCACACTGTCGGGAAACGCCGTGATCTGGATGGCTGAGAGTGGATAATCGCCTTGCAAGGTGCTGCCAGGGTTGCGCGTTGGTTCAGCTTTGACGATACGAAACGTGATGCCATTGCAAACAATGGTTTGCCCGTCGCGCAACAAACCCGCTGTGGCCGGGGTCAAGCGCACGGTGGCTTCCAGTGTGAGCGGAATCGGCGACATATCGTAGCGCAAGCAGGCTGAGAGTAGAAATTCGGCAGCAATGCCATCAATCAACATCATATGGTTTCCATTGGCATGGAAAAGGCTTTGCGCGGCAAGGCTTCCAGCAGGGCATCAATGCTTTGCTGCACTTCGCTCACGGTGCGGCCATAGGCTTCAACGCCACTACTCCTTGACGCTTCCAGGGCGCGCGCGTTGTTCAGTTCCAGATACAGCGCAAACAAGGGTTGAATCAGGCCCCATTCGGATAGCGTTATCTCCAGCTTGCCATCCAGAACCAAGGACGCGGCCGTATTGGACAAACTGGCAAGCTCGCCCCATGCCAGGTATTGACGCACCGCATGCAGCGCCAAATCCAGCGCATCCGCTTCATCGAGCACCAAACCCACGCGCCAGCCATGTTGCTGTACCAAATCGACTAACTGCAT
>JBDLSU010000461.1:0-3165 GCA_039799405.1 Pseudomonadota bacterium
ACGAAACCGAATTGACCGAATGGCTGGCACGCTTTCGTCAGGCCATGCATCTGTTGCCGGATGGCGTGGCAATCATGGACGATGTATTGTTTTTGGAATGGTGTAATCCGGCGGCCGAAAAACATCTGGGCTTGTCAATGGAGCGCGACACCGGCATGCGCGTCACCAATCTGGTGCGCACGCCGGAATTTATCGATTACATCATCCTGGGTCGCTACCAGCAACCGCTTACATTTACCCACCGTGGCCGCAAGCTGGTGGTGCAAATCATTCCTTTTGAAAACCGCCGCCAGATTGTGGTGACACACGACGCTACCGAGGCCAATCGCATCGACATGATGCGGCGCGACTTCATCGCCAATGCGTCGCATGAACTGCGTACCCCATTGACCGTGGTGGTGGGGTTTCTCGAAATTGCTTTGAGCGGGGCCAAGCTGGATGAGGCTACACGCCAGTCCCATTTGAAACTGATGAGTGAGCAGGCGCAGCGCATGCAAAGTCTGGTGCAGGACATGCTGACCTTGTCACGACTGGAATCGGTTGACTACCCCTTGCGTGCCGAGCGGATCATGATGGCGACGCTGGTGGCGCAAGTAGCCGATGATGCGCGTGCGCTCTCGGTGGGGCAGCACCAGATCGAATCGAGCGTGGAAGCGGGCGACCTCAGTGGAAGCAGTGAAGAATTGCTCAGTGCCTTTGGCAATCTGGCTTCCAATGCAGTACGCTACACGCCAGAGGGGGGGCGTATCGACATTTCCTGGCGTGAAACTACAGAATATTTTGAATTTGCGGTGCGAGACAACGGTATCGGTATCAAGCCGGAACACATTTCACGCCTGACCGAACGATTTTACCGGGTTGACAAAGGCCGTTCACGTGACACCAAAGGCACAGGCCTGGGGCTGGCGATTGTCAAACATGTGTTGATTCGTCATGGTGCGAATTTGATTATTGAGTCGGAACCAGGTCAGGGCAGTGTGTTCATGGCGCGCTTTCCGCGTAATCTGGCCTGGGATAGCCAATGAGTGGCCGTCATTCTGCACTTTGTTACAATCGCGGGCGGTGCCAGTGCTTTTTTGCGGGTACAATCGGCGCTTTGCTTGAGTTGAGTTGTCAATAATGTCTGGTTTGCGTTTTCCTGATTTGCCGTTTAACCGCGCGCCCCGTGCTGCACTGGCCCTGCTGCTGTCGTCATTTGTCTTGAGCGCTTGCCAGACTCCGGCCCCACCTCCACCAGTTGTAGTTGCCCCACCCAAGGCAGTGCGCCCGCTCAAAATTGGGTTGGCACTGGGCGGTGGTGCCGCGCGTGGCTTTGCCCATATTGGCGTGATCAAGGTGCTGGAGGCACAGGGAATCGTGCCGGATATTGTGGTCGGAACCAGTGCGGGTAGCGTGGTAGGGGCCTTGTACGCATCGGGCAATAATGGCTTTGCGCTGCAAAAAATGGCGATTGAAATGGATGAAGCCGGAATTACTGATTGGACCGTGCCATTTTTTGCCAAGGCTTCGGGCGTCCTCAAGGGTGAAGCGTTGCAAAATTATGTGAACAAGGCGGTTGGTCAGGTGCCAATTGAAAGAATGAAGCTGCCGTTCGGTGCGGTTGCCACCAATTTGCATACTGGTAGCCCCATTTTATTCAGGCGTGGCAATACTGGCGCAGCAGTGCGGGCTTCATCATCGGTGCCAGGTGTATTTCAGCCCACCAAAATCGGTGATCAACATTATGTGGATGGCGGGCTCGTGTCGCCAGTGCCGGTGCAGTTCGCCCGTGAAATGGGGGCTGATTTTGTGATTGCCGTGAATATTTCCGCGCAGCCGGAAACGCAGGCCACCAACAGCTCGCTTGAAGTGCTGCTGCAAACCTTTGCCATCATGGGGCAAAGCATTAATACGCATGAATTAAAACAGGCTGATATTGTTATCTCACCGGATTTGGGTAAAATGAAAGGAAATGATTTTCAGGGGCGCAATCTGGCGATTCTGGCTGGTGAACAAGCCGCCAACGGGGTCATGTCCAGCCTCAAGCAAAAGCTTAAAGCGCGTCGGGAACACCAGTAAATGGTGCGCTGCAGCGGTAGTTAATGTTGCTTTTGCCACAGTCGTGTGAAAATAGTCGCACTAATTACGTGGTTTTCGACATTTGTTTGGACGATGATGAAAATTTGGCGTATCTTTGTCAAAAGGCCGATAAATGCAAGGTTGTTGCAAGCTTGGGTTATGGGATAATCTCTTCAGATTTTATGATCTGAAAATTTTGCAAAACAGCTACTTTTAAATTTGGACATTGTAATTTGCTATATGGAAATTTCGACTTCAATTGTTTTAATGCAGCCCGGGATGTACATCTTGCGTCATCCTAAAACAGGTGTTGCACCAATTTCCATTTCTCGCGCACCAGGGGGCTCTGGAACCATGGAAGTGCTGGGTACGCCAGGCACGCAAAATTGTTTATTGCGGAGCGGGGCGGATTGTCTGGCGTTGTGTGTTTCAGGTGGCCCGATCGAGTTGATGGTTGCCGGGTTCATGAGTCAGCCTGGCGTTGCGCCAGTGATCAAGATTGATCAGATTGGACTTGACGTGGTTGCTGAGCAGCCCACTGCTTCTGCCAAATTGGTGGTGCCAGGCAACGGAATTTCGATTATTGGTCATCTGGAGCATAAGGGCGATGTGGTTGCTTCTTCCGGGCAGACGCTTGGCGATCCTGGTGGTAGTAATCGGCTCGAAGGATTTCAAATCATGTGGCCGGATCGTCCTGAAGGCGTTGATTTGGCCTATAGCATTGCAGTTGAAGGCGTTGGTGCCATGCCCTTGGTGAAGTCCGGGAATTTTTGTGGTACGCGCGGTGAAGCACGTCGAATTACCGAGGTAACCATTGCGCTGGTTGGGCCAAATGCTGAAAAGTTTCAATTGGAAGGTTCGGCATATTTTTCTGGTGGTTTTGCCTTGCCTGTTGCTTCAGGCATGCCATTGGGTGGGCCAAGTGGTGTTGAGCATCTGACGGCGCTCAATTTGCGTGCGGCACCTGCTGGCAAAGCCAGTAATCCATGGAATGAATCGAGTAGAACCAAAGTCTTTAAAGCAAAAGAAGTTGTAGAAAAAAAGTTAAAAGTAGGCGGTGAGAGTAAGAAAGCTGACACCCGAGCAGCAAAAAAGTAATACCGTACG
>JBDLSU010000462.1:0-3806 GCA_039799405.1 Pseudomonadota bacterium
GCAAATCCGAAATCGGCGAATTGCTGGTCGAAATTACCCAGGAAGGTAATGAAGTGGTGATCCACTTCAAGGACGACGGTGCCGGGCTGGATTATCAGCGCATCCGCGCCAAGGCCCGCACGCTGGGCATGCTGGAAGATGGCGTGGAAATTTCCGACGCCGAAGCGGCCGACCTGATCTTTGAATCCGGCTTTTCCACCAGTGCCGAACTGACCGAATTGGCCGGGCGCGGCGTTGGTATGGACGTGGTGCGCTCGGAAGCAGCCGCACTCGGTGGCCGGGTCGAAATCCAATCCGAAACCGGGCGTGGTGCCCGCTTTACCATTCACTTGCCATTAACCCTGGCGGTAACCCAGGTGGTATTGTTGACCACTGGAGGCAAAACCTATGCCGTGCCATCGGTGCTGGTGGAACAGGTGCAACAAGTCAAGGGCACTGCCCTCAACACGGCCTACCACGAAGGTTCGGTCATCTGGCAAGGTCAACGCGTGTCGATGTATTACCTCTCGACCCTGCTGGGTGACCCGAATGCGACTCCGGTGGCACAGCAATACTCGCCTATCATTATCCTGAAGAGCGGTAGCGAACGGGTAGCGGTTCACGTCGATGAAGTGCTCGGCAACCGGGAAGTGGTGGTCAAAAACATCGGGCCGCAACTGGCGCGTATGGTCGGCATCGCTGGTGCTACCGTGCTCGGTTCCGGTAATATCGTGTTGATTTTGAACCCGGTACCACTGGCGCAGCGCCATCTGCATGAAGTGGCGCGGCTGGCACGGGTGGCGGAGGCTGATGCCGCAGCGGCACCGGTGGTGCTTGAGCAGGCCGAAGCAGCGGATGGGGTTGAGCCGACAGCGGCAGCGGTGCCAGCCGCACCGGCAGCACCTGTCGCGCCAGTGCCAGTAGAACCGGCACCGCAAGAAATGCGCAAAGCCAATATCGTGATGGTGGTGGACGATTCGCTCACCGTGCGGCGCGTGACCCAGCGTCTGCTGGTGCGTGAAGGCTATCAGGTGGTGTTGGCCAAAGACGGTGTGGATGCGCTGGAGCAATTGCAATCGATTACGCCGGATGTGATGCTGGTTGACATTGAAATGCCACGCATGGACGGCTTCGATTTGACCCGTAACGTGCGGGGTGATTCGCGCATTGCCAATACGCCGATCATCATGATCACTTCGCGTACCGCCGACAAACATCGCAACTATGCCAGCGAACTCGGCGTCAATGCTTACTTCGGTAAGCCGTTCCAGGAAGATAATTTGCTGGCGACCATTGCGCAGTTAATTGGCAAGGTGCGGGCCTGATCCTTGTTGTAATGATTGCCGCCCGGTAGCGCGGCGTTAGGCCGTGCGCCGCTTCCCACAAAAAACGGCCCGGGTTGTTTGACCGGGCCGTTTTTCATGAATGTTGCATTCTTGCTTCGCAAATAAGTCAAGAGATTTTTTCGATTCGTGCTATAATGCGCCGCAATCGTTGTGTCAATCAAACATTGCAAACCACTTCCTGATTTGTTCAAAGCCACAAAAAAAGCGCGTATCTGCCAGCGCTTTGTGCAAAAAACCGGGCCAAACCCGGTGCAACAGAGTAAACTACCCGAACACCCACCGAGTGCTGTGCATCGTGCGCCGCATCACCAACCCGAGAGTGCCATGTCCGAAACCCCCCAAATTTTGTTTGCCGATTTAAACCTGAGCCAGCCTTTGCTGCGTGCCTTGCAAGATGTCGGTTATGAAATACCGTCACCAATCCAGGCTGCCACCATCCCGGTTTTGCTGGAAAACCGCGATGTGCTGGGTCAGGCGCAAACCGGTACGGGGAAGACGGCGGCGTTTGCCTTGCCAATTCTGTCGCGGCTGGATTTGTCGCAACGCACCCCGCAAGCACTGGTACTGGCCCCGACGCGCGAACTGGCATTGCAGGTAGCGGAAGCGTTTCAGCGCTATGCCACCCATATTCCGGGCTTTCATGTGTTGCCAATTTATGGCGGTCAAAGTTATATTCCGCAGTTGTCGGCCTTGAAGCGTGGCGTGCATGTGGTGGTGGGTACGCCAGGGCGGGTGATTGATCATCTGGACAAAGGTTCGCTCGATCTGTCGCAACTGAAAACCCTGGTGCTGGACGAAGCCGATGAAATGCTGCGCATGGGTTTTATCGACGATGTGGAACGCATTTTGCAAGAAACCCCGGCCTCGCGCCAGACCGCACTGTTTTCCGCTACCATGCCAAC
This sequence comes from Pseudomonadota bacterium, assembly GCA_039799405.1. Classification (GTDB taxonomy): domain Bacteria; phylum Pseudomonadota; class Gammaproteobacteria; order Burkholderiales; family Burkholderiaceae_D; genus CAMBDR01. Next base: position 2,228 of record JBDLSU010000462.1, read on the forward strand.
CGCGATCAAACGCATCGCCCAAACCTATTTGCGCAAACCGGCCGAAATTACCGCCGCCGCCAAAACCGGCACTGCCGACAATATCCGCCAGCGTTACTGGCTGGTCAGCGGCATGCACAAGCTGGATGCGTTGACCCGCATTTTGGAAGCTGAACAATTCGACGGCATGATCATTTTTTCGCGCACCAAACTGGGTACGGAAGAATTGGCCTGCAAGCTCGACGCCCGTGGTTTTGCGGTTGCTGCCATCAATGGCGATTTGCAACAAGCGCAGCGTGAACGCATCATCGCGCAACTGAAAGACGGCAAAATCGATATTCTGGTCGCCACCGATGTGGCGGCGCGCGGGCTGGACGTGGAACGTATCAGCCACGTCATCAATTACGACGTACCGCACGACCCGGAAAGCTATACCCACCGCATTGGCCGTACCGGCCGCGCCGGGCGCAGTGGTGAAGCCATCCTGTTCATTACGCCGCGTGAAAAAGGCTTGCTCAAGATGATTGAGCGCTCGACCCGGCAGCCGATCAGCGCGCTGGAATTACCGAGCATTCAAGCCGTCAACGACGTGCGCATTGCGCGCTTCAAGCAGCAGATCAGCGAAACCCTGGCCCTGGGCGAGCTGGAGTTGTACCAGTCGGTGGTAGAAGAATTTGAACGCGAACAAAACATCCCGGCCATTGAAATTGCGGCCGCGCTGGCCAAGCTGGCACGCGGTGGTGTACCGCTGCTGCTTTCCAAAACCAATACCCCGCGCATGGAAGTGGAAGAGCGCCCGGCGCGTGCTGCCAAGCCAATGGAACATGGCCGCGAGCGCCCCTTGCGCCCGGCGCTGGAGCCGCGCGAACGGGTGTTCCGCACCCCCGATGCCGGCATGCAAACCTACCGCATTTCGGTCGGCTATGTGCATGGGGTAAAACCCGGCAATATCGTCGGCGCGATTGCCAATGAAGCCGATATCGATTCCAAAAACATCGGCCGGATCGAAATTTTTGATGACTACAGCGTGCTCGACATGCCTGCTGATTTGTCGGGTGATATTCTGGAACAATTGCAAACCGTGCGCGTGGCCGGGCAGTTGTTGCGGATTCGGGTTGACAGTGGCGTGGCCGCATCGGGCACCCCGGCCGAGCGCAGCGAGCGTCAGCCCGAGCGAGCAGATCGCGGCGAGCGTCCGGCCCGCCCTGATCGTAGCGCCCGTCCGGCCCGGCAAGATTTCGTCAGCCCGGCTGCGGTTGCTGCCGCCTTGCCCGGTGTCGCCAAAGCCGCCGCGCCCGCCAGCCCGGTGGTGCCCGTCGTGAACACCGAAGACGACCCCTACGCCGAAGCCCGCGCCGCCAAAAAAGCCGCCAAGGAAGCCAAAGCGGCCGCCAAGCTGGCGGAAGAAAGCAAGCTCGGCAATGTGGTAGCGCGCGCCCGCGCCGAACCCGCCCAGGATGAACGCAGCAGCAAAAAGAAAGACCGCCCGGCCAAAGTGCAGGCCCCGGTGCAAAGCTACCGCATCGAAGTCGGCCACGACCACGCGGTCACGCCCGGTAATATCGTCGGCGCGATTGCCAATGAAGCCGGGATCGAAGCC
>JBDLSU010000463.1:0-3021 GCA_039799405.1 Pseudomonadota bacterium
GGATGGCTTTAGCGCCACCCGCGCCATCCGGACCCAATTGCAATTGACCTTGCCAGTGCTGGCCATGACGGCCGGGGTGATGGTGTCGGAGCAGGCGCGCTGCCACGAGTGCGGCATGAATGATTTCATCGCCAAGCCGATTGATGTGGACCAAATGTTCTCGGTCATTTCGCGCCATTTGCCACCAGTGCGCGAGTTGCAGGCACGCATTACGCGGGCAGCAGCACAGGCGGCGCTGAGCCCGGCTGCAGGCGCAGACAGCGCAGCAGAAGCAGCAAGCGCAGCAAACTCAGCAAGCGCAGCAGAAGCAGCAAGCGCAAGACAGGCCGGGTTTGCCCATTTGGCTGATGTTCCGCAGCAGCAACGGCCGGACTTGCCCTTGAACCGGGTGTTTGATCCGGCCCAAATGATGTCTTTGGCTAAAGTCAATCCGGCCCATCGTGCCACCTTGCTTGGTTTGATCCGCAAGGTCAGCGAGGAGAGCATGGGTAAATTTCATCAGGCCCAACAAAGCTGGCAACAAGGCCAGGCTTCTGATGCGGCGCGGCTGTTGCATACCATGCGCGGTTCGATCGGGTCAATGGGCGCGCAGGAATTTGCTGCCGCTGCGCTGGCGCTGGAAAAAGCCATCCATGATCAGCAAGCGGGCGATACAGGGCAAATTGAACAGTTGTTTGAGCAAACCCGGCTGGCGCTGGAAGTGATGCTGCAGCAAGCTCGCGACTGGCTGCAACAGCAATAAGCCCCTGCCGGATCTGCCCGGCAAACCCGCTTGGGGAATAGCGGATTTTTTGCCACGATCAGGTTGATTACATTGATTAAGCTGATTTCGCTGATGAAGTTGATTACCGCACTCCGGCACTACACTACGGTGCCTGTTCCAACCAGGTCTGGGCCTGGCTGACGGTGGCTTGCAACTGATTGTGCGTGCTTTCAAACAGACTGCCGATCAGTTCCGGTGGCAAGGGCGGGGTCGCCCGGATCGCCAGTTCCAGTTCTTTGGCGATATTGGCAAAGCGCTGCGCGCCGAGTGAGCCGATGGAGCCGCGCATGGTATGCAACAGCCGCGCCGCATCCTGGCCGCGCCCTTGCTGCCAATGCTCCTGGGCTTGCTGCATTTGCTGGGGCGCAGTAATGGTCATTTTTTTGATCACACCCAGCAATATGGCCTGGTGTTCCGGGCTGCCACTGGCCATGGCCATCAATTCTGACGGGTCAAAAATCACGCTATCCCCATCATGCGTATGCTCGCTGGTGGGGGATATCTGCGCCGGGGTGTCGGCCCCGGGCCTGGCATTTGTCACATCGTCTGTGCTTGTCGCTGTGACCGGGGCAGGCGCATTGTCAGGCTGGCTGGCACCGGGCAGGGCGGGCAAATAGCGTAGCAGGGTGCTGAACATCAGTTCGATATTAATCGGCTTGGCAATAAAATCATTCATGCCACTTTCCAGGCATCGCTCTCGCTCCGACTCCATTACCCCGGCCGTCATGGCCAGCACCGGCAAGCTCAATTGCAATTCATCGCGAATGGCGCGGGTGGCGGCAAAGCCATCCATTACCGGCATCTGGATATCCATCAGAACCAGATCATAGCGCTGGGGATAATTGCGCAAATGGTTGACGCATTGCAAGCCATCTTCTACCACTTCCACCGTGGCACCGGCTTGTTCCAGCATGCCGCGTGCCACAATCTGGTTCACCTGATTGTCTTCCACCAACAGCAGACGGATGCCGTCGATCCGTTGCTTGTGCGCCCGCCCGGAGTCATGCGCCAGCGCACTCTCGCTGCCGGTTTCCAGCGGCAGCGTGACGCAAAATTCACTGCCAATGCCGACCTGGCTGCGCACGCTGATGCTGCCCTGCATTAATTCCACCAGCCGTTTGCAAATGGTCAAACCCAGGCCGCTGCCACCAAAACGCCGGGTGGTAGAGGCATCGGCCTGGCTAAATGCCACGAACAAGCGGCCCAGTTGTTCTGCGCTCATGCCGATGCCGCTATCTTCTACCGTAATTTTCAGCTTGACCGTTTCGCCCTGCTGTTCCAGCAGCATCACATTCAGCTTGACCTGACCATGCTGGGTAAATTTGATGGCATTGCCCAGCAAATTGACCAAAATCTGTTGCAAGCGCAAGGCATCGCCATACAGCACCGCAGGCACCCCGGGCGCAATCTCAAACACCAGATTCAAGTCTTTGTTGCTGGCGCTGGTACGCAAAATGCCGCTCAGGGCCTGTACCATGTCGCTTAATCTGAACGCGGTGGGGGCCAGCTCCATGCGGCCCGCCTCGATTTTGGAAAAATCCAGAATGTCATTCAAAATACTCAACAGCGAATGGCCGGAATCGGAAATCATGCTGACATATTTGCGTTGTGACGCATCCAGCGTGGAATTGCCCAGCAGGTGGGCAATGCCCAGTACCGCATTCATCGGGGTGCGGATTTCATGGCTCATATTGGCCAGAAAATCGCTTTTCGACTGGTTGGCCGAATCGGCCAGTTGGCGTGCTTGCACCAGTTCTTGCATGCGCACTTCCAGCACATGGGCAAAGGCGCGATTATAGCTGCTGATGGCGAGCAAATCGATCAAAATAAACGAACCGATCATGATCATCAGAATAATCCAGGCCAGTGGTTGCAACTGGTAGGCTTGCAAATCAATGCCCGGGGTCAGCCAGTGTTTGATGAAAGCCAGACCGGTCAGCGCGATGGTAAGCAGGGTCAGCAGCGTCAGTGCCAGCGCGACCCGCACCGAATACAAGCTGCTGGCGATAATGCAACTCAAGACCAGCCACCAGATGCTGGGCGCACTCATGCCCAGGGTGAGTAAGCCGGGCACCCCGGCCGCCCACAGCGATACCAGCAAATAATTGCTCTTCAGACGCAAGCTCATGCGCGACAAAAAGAAACTGGCCAGAATCACGCTCAGGCCATTGGCAATATTGATAAAGTACAGTGGTATCCAGCCGGTGAACAAGGCGCGTGCCAGCGAGAACGGCACAATCAGCAATGCAACCAGCACC
>JBDLSU010000464.1:0-6877 GCA_039799405.1 Pseudomonadota bacterium
CGGGCGAGTAAGTACCGAGCAAGGGGCGGTTGAGCAAGGGGCGGTCCGGCGAGGTATTGAGTTCGTCCCAGCTTTGTTGGTCAATCCCTTCCACAAACAGATTCGGATCGAATGAAGGCCGTGACACATAGGCCAGAATATCGCCCGTGGCAGGTTCGATCGCCACCAAAGCACCGCGCCGGTCACCAAAGGCTTCTTCAATTACTTTTTGCAATTCGATGTCAATCGACAGGATCAGATTTTTGCCAGGGGTCGCGCCGGAATGCGAAAGCGTGCGTACCGCGCGGCCACCGGCTGAGACTTCCACCTCTTCGTAGCCGGTTTTGCCATGCAGTTCTTTTTCGTAGCTTTTCTCCAGCCCTTCCGTGCCGATATAGTCGGTGCCACTGTAATTGACATCGGCCTGCTCTTCCATGGCTTCGATTTTTTTGGCGTCTTTCTGGCTGATACGGCCAATATAGCCAATCACATGGGCCGCCACTTCTCCCATGGGATACTGGCGAAACAGCCTGGCCTGAATTTCAATGCCGGGAAAGCGGTAGCGCTGTACGGTAAATTTCGCCACTTCTTCGTCGGTCAGACGGGTACGCAAGGGCACGCTTTCAAAGCTTTTTGATTCTTCCATCAGCTTTTTGAAGCGCTTGCGATCCTTGGGCTGGATATCAATAATTTTGGCGACTTCATCAATCACCGCATTGAGCTCGCCCTGGATCTTGGATGGCGTAATTTCCAGGGTGTAGGCAGAATAATTGCGCGCCAACACCACGCCGTTACGATCGACGATCAAGCCCCGGTTCGGCACCACCGGCAGCACCGAAATGCGATTATCTTCCGCCTGCGCCACATAATCGCTGTGCTTGTACACCTGCAACCAGATAAAGCGTCCACTCAACACCGCGAAAGCCAGAAACACAACCACCCCCATTACCATCAAGCGGGTATGGAATAGTTGTAACTCTTGTTCGCTATTCTTAAATTCTGTCATCGTTGCTGCCTCAATAAATGCCATGCAGTGCCAACGCCTTGCTGGCATATACCGGACTCAGGCAAAATGGTTGCGGCAAGGTGCGCCATCTGGCGCATCACTACGTTGGCAATTTTGCGTAAGTTCTGATTTAAATCGGACGGGTTTCATCATGATTGACTGCGCGCCGCTGCGGAGCCAATAACAAGCCGGTAATCAGGGGCCACAACAAGGCCCCGATCACACTCTCGGCAAAATACATCCACCCCGGAAACTTGCCATGAATCACCAGCCTTACCACCAATTCCACCAATTGGGCGAATATCAGCAGCGGCAAGACATGAAATACCTGAATCGTCAATGGAAACCACAGCACCCGCCGGTGAATGGTGATGGCAAAATAACTCAGCAAAGTATAGGCCAGCGCGTTTTCCCCCAACAGCGAGGCATTGTGTACATCCATCAACAAGCCCATGAAAAACGCCACCCCGACCCCAACCTTGCGCGGATGGTGAATACTCCAGAACACCAAAGTCAATGCCACCATATCAGGCCAGACCATCGAACTGCCCCAGGGCAAAAGATTGAGCAAAAACGCCAGCAACAGGCTGAAGGCAATAAAAAACGGATTAACCGGTAGCAGAATATATTGCGGACGATTCATGGCGCGGAGGCTCCCGGTTTGCTGTGCTTGCGATTGGCCGCCGGGCGTTCTGGCTCTGGGCGCGGTAGCGGTACTTCATTCGATTGCAAAATCAACAATTGGCGATGACTGTCGATACCGGCCAGTGGCTGACACAAAATACTGCCAAACGTGCCGGCGATATTGCCATCTACCTTGGTCACCCGGGCCACCGACAAACCGGGCGGATACACACCATCGATGCCGGAGGTAGCCAGAACGTCTCCCGCCTTGATGTCGGCATTGGCGGCCAGAAAGCGCAATTCCAGCGCGCCAGCCTGACCGCGCCCGTAGGCAATGGTGCGCAAGCCATTGCGCACCACTTGCACCGGAATCGCCTGGTCTTTGTCGGTCAGCAAGGTTACTTCAGAAGTAAACGGAAACACCCGGGTCACCTGCCCGACTACACCCACCGCGTCGATCACCGGTTGACCCAGCGCCACGCCCTGCTGCTGGCCACGGTCGAGTACAATTTTGCGGGTGAAGGGGTCGCGCGCGTCGTACAGAATTTCGCTGGCAATCGATTTGACGCCAACCCGGTTGCGGGTTTCCAGCAATTGCCGCAGATGGGCGTTTTCGCTCATGAGGTGTTGCGCCTGCTGCAAATTTTGCGCCTGTTGCACCTGGTGTTGCTGCAGGGTCTGGACTTCTTTTTGCAGGTTCGACAGCGAAACAAAATAGCCGCCCACCTGGGACACCGCATTGCGCGGTGTCAGCGCGGCCATTTGAACCGGATACAGGGCCGTAGCAATAGCCTGCCGCACCAGGGCGAGCGAACGCAATTGGGAATCGGCCACCAGCAAGGCTATCGAAATTAAGGCAAAAATCGTTACCTTGAAGCGGGCCGACGCACCTTGCTTGAATAGGGGTGGTGGGCTGTATTCCATTTACTTCGTTCAACGCCAGGCAAGACTCAATGTACGGCTGATTGGCAGGGATGGTGGGGCGTGTGATTCTACGCTGCAATCAATGCGAGATGGAATCCGGGGCCGACGCAAGATTGTGCGCGGCCCGGCAGATTCCTTATGCGTCAATTACTCGTAAGAAAACATCGAGCCCAATTTATCCATGCGTTCCAGTGCCAGACCGCAACCGCGTACCACGCAAGTGAGCGGGTCTTCGGCAATCAATACCGGCAAGCCGGTTTCTTCCATCAGCAAACGATCCAGATCACGCAACAAGGCACCGCCACCGGTCAACATCATGCCTTTTTCGGCAATATCGGCCCCCAGTTCGGGCGGGGTTTGTTCCAGCGCGTTTTTCACGGCAGAAACAATGTTGTTGAGCGGATCGGTCAGCGCTTCCAGAATTTCGTTGCTGGAAATGGTGAACGAGCGCGGAATGCCTTCCGACAAATTGCGCCCCTTGACTTCCATTTCTTTCACTTCCGAGCCAGGGAAAGCCGAACCAATGGCTTTTTTGATGGCTTCTGCGGTTTGTTCACCAATCAGCATGCCGTAGTTGCGGCGGATGTAGTTGACGATGGCTTCGTCAAACTTGTCACCACCAACCCGCACCGAACCCTTGTACACCATGCCGCCGAGCGAAATAATGCCCACTTCGGTGGTACCACCGCCAATATCCACCACCATCGAACCGGTTGCTTCCGATACCGGCAAACCGGCACCAATGGCGGCGGCCATCGGTTCTTCGATCAGGTACACCTGCGAAGCACCGGCACCAAGCGCCGATTCACGAATCGCACGCCGTTCCACCTGGGTTGAACCACAGGGAACACAAATGATGATACGGGGGGAGGGTTTGAAGAATTTGGAATCGTGCACCATGCGAATAAACTGGCGCAACATTTGTTCGGTGACGGTAAAGTCGGCGATCACGCCGTCTTTCATGGGGCGAATGGCTTCGATATTGCCCGGTACTTTGCCCAGCATTTGCTTGGCTTCCTTGCCCACTGCCTGAATCGTCTTTTTGCCGCTGGGGCCGCCTTCCTGGCGAATGGCTACCACCGACGGTTCATCCAGCACAATGCCCATGCCACGAACAAAAATCAACGTATTTGCGGTACCTAAATCGATTGCCAAATCGTTAGAAAAATAACTACGTAAAAAACCAAACATGTATTATCCTGATGCGCAACAGGGGGTGCGCGTAAAATTAAGCACTTGAATTAATAAAGAATTCCGGGCCGGTTTTGATGCAGTGCAACATGCATCATCCGCCAAATTTTCATGTCGCACGCGATTCACGCAGCAGCGAAGCATTAACCCGACATTCTACCTTATAATTTGCTGGCAAATAGCGTCCAAACCGTGCGTGATTCAGCATCTTGTCCCTGCAAATAGCGCTGCTACGGGCAAAAATGCGGCATCAATCGGGTACACTGGACGAATTTAGAGTACTCTCTCAATTTTATGCAGGTTTTTAGGCGCTCATCATGTCTCTTACTTTAGGCGATGTCAAACGAATCAGTACGCTGGCACATCTGGAATTCAACCCCGATCAGGCAGAAACCACTTTGGCCCAACTCAATGGCATTTTTGCCATGGTTGAACAAATGAGTGCGGTCGATACGACAGGGGTAGAACCACTTAGCCATCCGGTTGCGGCATTAATGCCCGATTTGGGCTTGCGTTTGCGCAATGATGTCGTGACCGAACCGGATCAAAGGCTGGAAAATCAGGAACCGGCACCCGCTACCCAGGATGGTTTGTATCTGGTACCCCGGGTCGTAGAATAATCCTGCCCTCCCGGCTTGGCTGCACTGCAGCACCCAATTGCGGCTTTTTCCGCTGATTGCGCCGCTTATTTACGTGAAATAAACTTCTATTCCAGCCTGTTGCTTACAAAGATTGCCGCCATGCATAACCAGACACTGAAAGAAATCTCCACGCTATTGCGCAACAAAAAGATTTCATCTACGGAACTGACTTTGTTGTTTCTAAGCCGCATCCACCATAGCGACCTGAATGCTTTTTTGCATGTCGATCAAGCCCTGAGCCTGCATCAGGCCGGTGTGGCTGATCAGCGTATTGCGCGCGGCGAGGCCGGGCCGCTGACCGGGGTGCCGATTGCGCACAAGGATATTTTTGTCACCCGCCACTGGCGCTCCACCGCTGGCTCCAACATGCTGGCCAATTATGTCAGCCCGTTTGATGCCGCCGTGGTCGAGCGCTGCCTGAATGCTGGCATGGTAACGCTGGGCAAACTCAATTGCGATGAATTTGCCATGGGTTCCTCGAATGAAAACTCGGCTTTTGGCCCGGTTAAAAACCCGTGGGACAAGCGCGCCATTCCAGGTGGCTCTTCCGGTGGCTCGGCGGCGGCGGTATCGGCACGTTTGACCCCGGTAGCCACCGGCACCGATACCGGTGGCTCGATCCGCCAACCCGCCGCGTTTTGTGGCGTGACCGGCATCAAACCAACCTATGGCCGGGTTTCGCGCTATGGCATGATTGCCTACGCTTCTTCGCTCGATCAGGCCGGCCCGATTGCCCAGACTGCGGAAGATTGCGCCCTGATGCTCAATGCCATGGTCGGCTTTGATGAGCGTGATGCCACCAGCCTGGAGCGCCCCAAAGAAGACTTCACCCGCTCGCTGACACAACCGCTGCAAGGCTTGCGCATCGGCCTGCCGCGCGAATACTTTGGCCCCGGCCTGGCCCCTGACGTGGAACAAGCCATCCGCAGTGCGCTGCAAGGCTTTGAAAAACTCGGTGCCACCCTGGTTGATATCAGCCTGCCCAAGACCGAACTGTCGATCCCGGCCTACTACGTCATCGCCCCGGCCGAAGCGTCCAGCAATTTGTCACGCTTCGACGGCGTGCGCTACGGTCATCGGGCCGAACAGTACAGCAATCTGGCCGATATGTATGTCAAGAGCCGCAGCCAGGGCCTGGGTGCAGAAGTGCAACGGCGCATTCTGGTCGGCACCTATGTACTGTGCCACGGCTATTACGACGCCTACTATCTGCAGGCGCAAAAAATCCGCCGCCTGATTGCGCAAGACTTCCAGAACGTATTGGCTGGCCCGAATCAGCAATGCGATGTCATCATGGGGCCGGTAGCACCGACTTGCGCCTGGGATCTGGGGGCCAAAGCCGATGACCCGCTGGCCAACTATCTGGCCGATATTTTCACGCTCTCGACCAGTCTGGCCGGTTTGCCCGGCATGTCGATCCCGTGCGGCTTTGGTCAGGGCGAAAAGAATGCGCACCGTCCGGTCGGCTTGCAAATCATCGGCAATTATTTCGATGAAGCGCGCTTACTGAATATTGCGCACCAGTTCCAGCAATTGACGGATTGGCATTTTCAACACCCGATCGTCAACGACCCCTTATGAAACCGCGCACCCTGGCTTTGGCCCTGCTGCTGGCCTGCTGTGCAGGCAGCGGCGCGACACAAGCACTGCCGCCGGATTTGCAACTCAAGCTCGCTTGTAGCCATAGCGAAGGAGAAGGCGAGGCCCGCGATTTTTATGCCGATAACGGTGAGATCGGCATCAAAGACGGCCAATTGCAGCAATTTCGCTGGGAGTCCAGCCTGCACCGGCGTACCCACGGTTTCGATTGCAGCATTGATCAGGACGATCACCTCGATCTGGACGTGGTAGGTGGGCAATGGCGGGTGCAATTGCGCGATGCGCTGGCCTCGCGCGCCGCGCGCGGCTACGACACGGTGCGTGGCGAAAACTGCATTATCCGTCTGATCCGGCGTGGCGAATACTTGCTACTGCAACCGAGTTGTGCAATCTTGTGCGGCTCGCGCAGCAATTTCTCGGAATTACGAATCCATCTGCCCAGCGGGCGCTGTCAGTATCCGGCGCTGCAGGGAAATGGCAGCAGCAAATAAAGGTTGGGCGGGGTTGGGCAGATTCAAGCAGATTCAGGCAGATTCGGGCAAATTCAGGCCAACCCGGGCAAGGCCGGGTAAAACCATATCAAGTCAGCAATTACATCAAATACCAGCGAGGAAAGTATGCAATGGGAAGTCGTTATCGGTTTGGAAAACCATGTCCAGCTCACCACCCAGTCCAAAATTTTTAGCGGTGCCTCCACCCGCTTTGGGGCCGAACCGAATACCCAGGCTTGCGCCGTGGATCTGGCTCTGCCCGGCGTGTTGCCGGTATTGAACCGGGGCGCGGTAGAGCGGGCGATTCAATTCGGTCTGGCCGTTGGTGCCACCATTGCGCCGCGCTCGGTGTTTGCGCGCAAAAACTATTTTTACCCGGATTCGCCCAAAGGTTATCAGATCAGCCAGTTTGAATTGCCGGT
>JBDLSU010000465.1:0-2824 GCA_039799405.1 Pseudomonadota bacterium
GTGGTACTGCCACTGGTCAGCGTGGAAAATTGATCCAGTTGCTGGCCGTTCGGGTCGAGAATCGCCATACGGTTTTTACCATCGCCTTTACCGGAACCAAAATAATTATTGTATTTGGACAGCAGCAAATAGCTGGAAGTGCCACTGTACGATGGCACCATCGACGCTGGCACGATTGAAGGCGTATCATCCCAGCCAAACGAGCCGGGGGTTTTGCTGACTGCCAGGCTGGCATCAAAATGCAGCAACCAGCCACGTGAATTGTGGTTGTTGAAGCGTGAGCTACTCAACACCCCATAATACACATCACCATCCGGCCCGACCAGCGGCGAGGCGGTGGAAATATCGGTTACCTGTGCCAGCGAATTATCGGAAGGGTTGCGCAATTGCACCTTGGCTTTCAGGGCCAGGGTGGTACTGTCGAGCGCCAACAAATAGCCGGTTTGCACACCGCCAACAGGTTGCGGCGTGTTGACGCTGATATACAAGGTGCGCTGGTCGTTTGACAGGGCTGGCGCGGCATTGGTCGAGACCTGGCCGATGGCACTATCGTCCGCCAGGGTGCTGACCGGCATGACCGTGGCCGTACCATTGGTGGCAATGCGCACGATGCTGCCCTTCAGATTGGCCGGATTGCTGCCGTTTGTCATCACACCGAAGAACAGATTGCCTTCCTGATCCAGTGTCAGCGGGGTGTTAATGATCACCCCGGCATTAAAGGTGGCCGGCGCGGCGCTGTACACACTGTCGCCATAGAATGTAAAGGTGCTTTGGCTACCGCTGCTGCTGTCGGCATTGTCACGCAGGATCAGGCGACCACCTGCAGCCGGAATATACACACGGTTATTGCGGTTAACGGCAATATTCATGGCCGGAGTCCAACCGCTGGTGGGCAAAATATAATCGGTGCTGGTACGCCAGAGCAGGCTACCATTGCTGCCGGAGCGCGCTTCCACCTGAAAATTACCACTATCGCTGGTTTTGACCGGAACCAACACCGTGTTGGCAGCGGTAATGGCCGGAGAACCATAGTGTATCAACAGCAAACCACCAGCGCGCACCGGGGGGGCCAGATCCACCGGAGTGCTCCACAGAGTACGATTCAAAGGCTGGCTGGCAATACTGCTGAGCGCGGTATGCTGGGCGTTGCCTGCATGTTGTGACCAGACTGGTGCCGCGCTGGTGGGAGGGGGCGTTGGCGTTGGTGTTGGCGTCGGTGTGGGTGGCGTAGGGGTTGGCGCAGGTGTGGGGACAGGCGTCGGTGTCGGTGTCGGTGTCGGGGTAGTGGAACTGCTGCCACCACCGCCTCCACAGGCTGAAAGCAGGGCCACCAGTACGGCGGGTAACAAGAAACGGTAGTGATGAATTTTCATGTCGTTTTCCAAATCCAATTTACAATACATGATTGAACAATGAGCAGGCAGCCTGATGGTTTGCATCGATTAATATTTTTTTGATTCTAACGTGTTATGCGAATCGTTATTCTGATTTGTAGTATCTTTGGATTATTGACTGCGTGTGGTGGTGGCGGCTCAAGCAGCCAATCTGCCAATAACCCGGTGCCAACGTCTGTACCAGGCACTACCCCCACACCCGTTCCCACACCCGTCCCCACGCCCGTCCCGGTATTGAGCCCGATGGCGCAACTGGGCGAAAAAATCTTTAATGATCACAACCTGTCCGGTTCCGGCCGCATGTCGTGTGCAACCTGCCATGATCCGGCCTTTTTTCATGGCCCCCCGAATAGCTTGCCAGTGCAAGTTGGCGGTACCTTTGAGACGCAGTTTGGCGTGCGTGCCGCGCCGTCCCTGCGCTATCTGGAACGCAACCCGGCGTTTAGCCTGGGGCAGGGGCATGCGGCCGAGTTGCGTGGTGGTCTGATGATCGATGGCCGCGTCAATACGCTGGCACAGCAGGCGCGCTTGCCGCTGTTTAATTCGATTGAAATGGATAATCTGGATGTGGCTGATCTGGCGCGCAAACTGCGGCGTTCGGTGTATGCCGATTTTTTTGCCCAGGTGTTTGGCAATAGCGATGCCGATACCACCGTCAACCAGATGCAGCAAGCGCTGCAGGCATTTCAACTGGAAGACAGCCGTTTCCATCCCTACGACAGCAAATATGATCAGTTTTTGGCCGGACGCCTGAGTTTGAGCGCCGCCGAACAGCGCGGTCTGCAAGTGTTTAACGACCCCGCGCGCGGCAATTGCAACGCCTGCCATACATCCACCAGCACCGATGGCAAGCCGCCGCTGTTTACCAATTTCAGTTACGCTGCGCTGGGTTTGCCGCGCAATAGCGCCATCCCCAAAAATGCCGATCCGGCCTATTTTGATCTGGGCGTGTGCGGCCCCAACCGGAATGATTTAAGCGACCCGCAATACTGCGGTCTGTTCCGCACGCCCAGCTTGCGCAATGTCGCCAAACGCGGCAGTTTTTTCCATAACGGGGTGATCCATAGCCTGAGCCAGGCGGTTCAGTTCTACAATACGCGCGATACCCGGCCCGAACTGTGGTATCCGCAAGCAGGCGGCCAGGTGCAAAAATTTGATGATTTGCCGCTGCGCTACCAGACCAACCTGAGCCGCCAAATGCCATTGGACGGGCGCGCACCCGGTTCGCGCGCGCCAATGACAGAGCAAGAGGTGAGTGATCTGGTGTGTTTCCTGCAAACCCTGAGCGATGACTACCATGTCGGCATCGTGCCACCGGATGCTGCTTGCGGCAATTAAGGTTGCAGTGATGCAAGCAGGGCGCGGCACCCCGTGCCACAATCACTCGCCCATCATCTCGCCCAGCCGCACCGCACCTGCGGGTGCCCAGG
>JBDLSU010000466.1:0-2838 GCA_039799405.1 Pseudomonadota bacterium
GCGCTATTTGCGCCGTTTTTTACCAGAGCGGATTGAATTGGCGGCGGGCGTGTACCTGTGTTTTCTGGCGGTGCGCATGCTGATGAATGACCCAAATTAAACACTTGCTGCCGATTTTCTCTCATCAAAGCCACCATGTTATTCGTTGACAATTTAAACTTCCCCACCAGCATCGCGCAAGCGCCGGATGGTACGCTGTTTGTGGCCGAATCCGGCTTGCCCTTCGATGGCGCACCTGCCGGGGGCCGGGTCTTGCGCATTCATGCCGATGGCAGCCGCACCGAACTGCTGCGCGATCTGCGCCAACCGGTGAATGGCCTGCTGTGGCACGATGGTGGGCTCATCATTAGCGAAGGCGGCCATAGCGGCCGCATCAGCCGACTCGATCTGGCCAGCGGCCAGCACACCACCTTGCTCGACAACTTGCCCGGCTTTGGCAATTACCACACCAATATGGTGGCGATTGGGCCGGACGGCAAAATGTATTTCGGCCAGGGTGCCATGACCAATAGCGGCATCATTGGTGCCGATTCCGACGTGCTGGCCTGGCTGCGTGAAGTGCGGCATCACCCGGACATTCCCGGCTATGACATCACGCTCGGTAGCCAAAGCGCCACTGTGCAAGACGAACATGGCAACGCGCTCACCACTGGCGGCTTTGCCGCCTTTGGCAGCCATTACCCGGCCGGTACCCAACTGGCGGGGCAAACCCCGTGCACTGCCAGCGTGATGCGCGCCAACCTCGATGGCAGTGGTCTGGAACTGGTGGCCTGGGGCATCCGCAACGCTTACGGCCTATTGTTTTTGCCGGATGGCCGCCTGCTGGCAACCGATCAGGGCACCGATGTGCGCGGCGTGCGCCCGGTGTGGAATTGCCCGGACTTTTTATATGAAATCAAGGCCGGGGCCTGGTATGGCTGGCCGGATTTTTTCGGTGGCAAACCGATCAACCAGCCGCCCTACACCAGCCCGGACGGCGCGGCGCAGCCGTTTTTACTGCAAAACCATGCAGCGCTACCCGCACCGCAAAACCCCTTGCTGGCCTTTGATGTGAATGCCTGCGCCTGCAAAATGCTGCGCATTCCCGATCATTTGCCCTATGGCGGTGATTTGCTGGTGGCGCAGTTTGGTGACGAACGCCCGATGACCGGGCCACCCGGCCCGCGCGTGGGGCGCAACCTGGTCCGGGTCGATACCCACAACTGGCGGGTAGAAGCCTTGCCTGCGCTACCCGCCAGCGTCAAACTGCAGCGCCCACTCGATTTACTCATCAGCCACAGCGGCGCATTTATCTATGTGGTGGATTTTGGTGAATTTGAATTTACCGCCCAAAAAACCATTACCGCGCGCGCTGGCAGTGGCTGCATCTGGAAAATACCCGTTGACTTTATGGAGCACAACATCATGACCACGGTATCGTTTGCTACAGACATCGCCCCCATGTTCGCCCAGTTTCGCGATTCCATGATGTGGCGCTTCGACCTGACCCGCTATGCCGATGTCAAGGCCAATTACAGCGCGATTCAGGGTGCCATCGGCCCCAATGGCTTCATGCCACCGCCGCCCTACCCGCCCTTGAACCAGGCCCAGGCCGATTTGTTTGCGGCCTGGGTCAAGCAGGGGTTTCCCGAATAAGGCAATGCTGCCACCCCGCTTGCCTATCAAAACCCGAGGCAACCACAATCGCAAGCTATGCCATGTGTGGTTGCCACTCCACGCACAAAAAATCAGCAGAATGCCGCTGTCCTGAGCAACTGTGCTGCTCCAAAATTCGCCAAACTGTATCTTTTCCATTCCTGTGAACTCGGGTATTCTGCTGCTGTTCAAGAAATGATTTCTTGTTTTATTTTCCCACCTGATTTATCAAAAAAACACCATCGAAAGATTTATGATGCGATTTACTTTGCCATCTATCGTCCTGGCTAGCTGTTTCAGCCTGCTATGTCTATTGCCTGTCCATGCGGTGGAAGCGCCCCCGGCCAGCAGCAACAAGGGCGGCATCAAGAACAGCAATACCAAGCTGCCAGCGGCCAATCCAGGCAAAGCCAGCGCACCGCAAAAACAAAGCAGCAGCGGATTCAGTTTTTTGGTCGAACCGGTGCCCGCCTGGGTCACCCCGGTTGCAGCAGAACCGAATCCCGCGCCTTTGCCGGAGGCAGGCTACCAACTCCCCTTGATCGACGAGCAAATCAATCTGGAAGGCAAAACCCATCATTTTCGCCATGTGGAACGGCGCATTGGTGCCACTGCGGGTCTGGGACGCGGCGCGCAAATTCAGGTCAGTTTTGATCCCTTGTATCAGGAACTGATTTTTCACCACGTTACGCTGCTGCGCGATGGCAAAGCGATTGATAAATTTGACCCGAAACGGGTACAGCTACTGCAACGCGAAACCCGGCTCGAAGCGCGCATTTATGATGGTCAGGTCACGGCATCGATGGTGCTGGACGATGTACGGGTCGGTGACCGGATTGATTATGCCTATACCCTGCGCGGCAGTAACCCGGTGTTTGGCGGCAAGTTCGCCACCATCGACCATACCGGCAGCTACGAGGCACCAACGGGATTGCAACAAATCCGGATTGTGATGCCAGCAGGACGCACCTTGCAGTACCGCGCACCGAAAGCCATGCAAGTGAGCCAACAAAGCCTGGATGGCAAGCAGGAATGGCGCTTCCGCCAAAGTGCCATTCCACAACGGGTGAGAGAACCCAATGCCCCGGCCAGCAGTTATCTGGACGAGTTGCTGCAGCTTTCCGAGTATAAAGACTGGAATGAGGTGGCAAGTTGGGCCAGCCATTTGTTTGCACCAGCCGCCACCCTTGCCGAACCGGTCAG
>JBDLSU010000467.1:0-2524 GCA_039799405.1 Pseudomonadota bacterium
GCCTGCAAAGCACTCACCGTATCGCGCAAATGGTGGGACAAGGTTTTATGGCTCAGATTGAACATGCCAGTCCGAACCGCTGGCGCATCGCGGCCATACAGCGCCAGCACGGCCGCTTGCATGCTGGCCTTGACGGCATCCGGGTCATGCACGGTTGCCACCTGGGCATTGATTTGTACCGGAATCGGGTAATCCACCACCGGAATGAAGGTAATTCGGTAGCAATCATCGGCGCTTTGAATGATGCGGGTAATTTCACCTTGCAGCCAGTCGATTGGCATGCCATCCATCAGTACCGCGATAAACAGGCGATTGATGTTATTGACTGAAGGGCCGCGTGCGGCTTCTTCAATCTGTTCATTCCAGACCGATAAAAAACGCAGATTGGGCAGGTTTTTACGGATCAGAAAAGCAAAATCACCCAGATACACCGCGCTGTCATTGTAGCTGGCCGGGTATTTTGCCAGTTCGCGCAAGGTGTCAATCCCAATCGGGTCAGCGCCATTTTGCAGCAATGCCGTTAAATTCATGCTGATTGCGGCTTCATTGCTGGCGGTAATGGACTCCAGCGAGAATGCGGCACCCGGTGCCAAATCCAATTTGCCCGCTGTTTCTTCCACCGTGATGCGGATCGTTGCGCCATTGGCTGGTTGCACGCCAAACACGCTATCAAAGCCAAAGCGCACCCATAGGCGGCGCAATTCATCGGTTTCCAAGGCATACCCGACTTGCCCTGCCGCCAGGTTGAAAAAAGCCGGGGTATAAGGGTAATCGATGCCATTCACGGAGACCGACAAGCCGCTGATTGCCATTTCCGGGTCACTGGGTGGCGGTATTTGGATGGCGTAAAACGGTTGTGAGGCGTTGACCACTTGCACCATGTCGCGTTTGACCATTTGACGGGCGCTCAGGCTGCCACTGGCACCGGCTGCCAGATTCAAAGCCGATTCGCTCAAGTAGACTTTGCCGGAAGGGTCGAGTAAGCGCCGTCCGGCCGCAAGATTGACGACGCTGGAGCCGCGATTATTGACGCCAATCTGTACCCGGCCAGGCCGTGCAAACGGCAAAATGCCCTTCATGCTGGCATCGGCCAATACCGTGGTATCGCGTGTCTTGGCAAACGCTTCGCCTGCTGCCATGTCCAATTGCTGCGAAATCATCGCCAGCATGGTAGCTATCGCGTTCAAATTCATCAGCAGCAAGGGATTGCCCGCCTGATAGTGCGCCAGGGCGACCGGATGATTTTGCGCTTCCTGCGCAATCAGGGCCAGTAGTTCATCACGGGAAATACTCATTGCGCGCTCCCAAGATTGAGTACTTGACCTGCGATATTGATCACAATATCCAGCCGATCCGGGCCGCGCTCCTGGGCGTACAGATTGATTTGCCCGGCCCCTGATGCGCCAGCCAGTGGCACATCATGGCGTAACTTGGCAATCGCGGCATCCGCAATGCCGGTGCCGAATGGATTTTGCAGGAGTTCAGCCAGATTGCAACCGTAGCCATCACCCAGATAGGCGTTAGGCGGGCTGGCAATCCAATGCTGCACCATGTTTTGAAAGTCTTGAGGAGTAATCGTAGCCATGCCGATAGCGTAACGGAGCGGCCAGCAATGAATGGTGGGGTTTTTCCTACGCGCGTAGGGTAGATAGCTTTAAGCCGCCATCCCCATTTCTTCCAACAAGCGCGCACGGGTGGCTGCCAGGCTGCTGACCTGCTGTACCACGGCATCGCCTGCGACGTTGTAATGCGCCCCTTCCAGAAACGCGAACGCCAGCGAATCCCAAAAGTCGGGCGAGGGGATGCCTTCGCTTTTCATATCCTCCTTTTTGGCGATATAGCGGCGTGCCTTGTCGTCATAGTGATACGGTATGCGGGAACCTTCGCGCACCAGTCGCTTGACAATGGCAAGGTCAATGCCTTCATCGATGCCAAAACGGCCTTCTTCTACCGCCCTGGACAAGCCACAAATGGCTTGTGCGCGCTGGTTGGAGTACCTACTACGGTATTCCTTGGCGAAATTCGGATTGCCCCAATTCACCTTGTCAAACGCATGAAAATCATTCTTTTCTAACTGCTTGCAGACAATTAAGCCCATGCCCCCGGCATCAATCAGGGCATGCGCCTGGTTCAGCTTGCCCGCTTCCAGCATGATCACGCCATGTAAATCGCTTGGGTCTTGCTGGTTGCTGCATAGCGGTACGCGCACCAACTGGGCACGCCTTGCATTGGGGCCATATTCGCCTTGACCAAACACCTTCAAAGCCAGAATGACCGTACTATCCCGATAGCCACCACCGCCCACGTCCACGGGCAGCAACCAGCCATATTCAGCGCCATCCGGGATCACGCTTCGACCCACACAAGCTTCAATCACTTTCGGGCCAATCAGGTACTTGCTGGACAGTTCAGAAAACAGTCCTCTGACTTTGACATCGTATTCTTCAGCCGTGTATTGCTGTTTTTTCTCACGAATGAATTCTTCGGAAACGATGGGCGACAGTTCCGAATTGAACACCAGCGC
>JBDLSU010000468.1:0-3598 GCA_039799405.1 Pseudomonadota bacterium
CGGGCCGGGTGGACTCCAACAAGGATCAGGGAAGGCTGAAATAGTTTTTCCATCGGAACCCTCAGCCTTGCAGGCAATTTCCAGCGTGTTTGCATAAACGTGCGTACGCATTGTTTTTAGCTCCTGGTTTGATATTGGCCTTTGATGACCAAAGCCACTCTGGCACCATCATCATTGCTAAAATGCAGCAATGCACTTTGCCCAATACCGCATGCAGGCTGAGCCATACTTGAAAATAGCCATGCCAACGCAAAGGGGGCACAGGCTGCACCAATTTCCCCCGTCCTACTGGTAATAATATGGTGGGGAAATTCAGCAACTTTGCGTTCAAGAACACGATTAATGGCCAATTCAACTTCCTTAAAATACCAATTCTCGCCAGAAACGCCTGAAACATGGCAATCAAGTGCAGCCAGTTCAACTCCGGCCTGCCCAATCGCGCTTCTGATTGCGTTTGTTAATCCAGTAGCACGCAGCGGTTTATTTGAACCGATGGCCGCTGTTTCATGCGCCATACCACAGCCATGCATCGATAGCACCCAAGGTGCCGATGATTGTCTTGCCAATGCAATCGCTGCCGCAGCTTCGCCGGGAATAAACCCATCCGGGTTTGCGCTGGTTTTAATGCGCTGTTGAGATAAATAGTGCGTTATGGTTGGTGCAGAGAAATAGCTATCCACTGCGATAATCAACACAATGTCAGGCGCTGCCGCTTGATCATACAGCAGTGACTGCGCACGGTTGATCGCATTACCAATCCCTGCTTTCCCAAAGGGCAAATAAGCGGTTCCCGCGTGAAATGGATCACGATCACCACCAACATGAAACAAAATACCTTCTACCCAACCATGGCAGCCGCCGGGCCTGGTGTGTTCAGGCCCCAATATTAAGACAGCAATTTTCGAATTCGGCAAATCAGTAGCTAATGCTTCCCGAATCTCCTGAAAGACGGTAATGAACATCGCCTTATGGCGGTCATCTCCCCACACTGATACATCATGTAAAGCCGCACCAACTATTGGCTCGCCTTCCGTATCAATAAATTCCGACTCTGTAAAATTTGATATGTTGGCGTCCATGGCCGCAACGGCTGCTGCATTGAAATGGCCAATTGAACTGCAAATCGCGCTACCCACAATGAACAGCGGCAAAAATTGTGCGGGTGAATTACTCATGCATGCCCCTCATCGGTCGCCATTTTAATAGTTTCTTGGGCGCAATCGTCTTCGCTTGGTGCGTCCGCACTAGTGGCGTGCTGCTTCGCACAGTTTTCGCAACCGTCACGTCCCATTATCTTGGCTGCCCACCAGTTTTTACATATGCCGCCGATGGCAATGGCCTTAAAATCCAGGATACCCCGTTTCATTGGTATGCTGGCGCGCCATACTGCGGTTACGCTCGCCTTGTCAGGCTCAAAATACAGGGTATCGACCAGCACTTGCGGTTCTTCTACGGTGTAATTGCTCATCAATACCTTGATCGGCAATTTGTTCAGGCGCGGCAATTGAAAGCGCGCCTCCAGGCGACCGCGCATCAGGTTGGTAAGCACCACTTCTTCGCCACCTTGGGGGAAGGCAATTTGCTGGTCTTCCGGTGCGCACTGGTTAAAGCGCTCGTCAAAGTCTTCCGGCAGAAAGGGAAAGATGTTGCGCTTCCAGTTGGCGTCGTAGGTGCCGCCAAACTGCCGCCTTGGTAGCCAACTACGGGCAGTGGCAGAGAGTGCGGCAGGCTGCCAAGCCAGATTGGTGCGGTTGATGCGTTGCTCAATCGCTTCCAGATTGGGTAACAGCTTGCCTTCCAGGGCTTGCTCATCGCTGGAAAAGCCACGCCCCACCGGGTTTTGCTGGTAGCACTCGTTAATTTTTTGCTCGGCGTTCACCTCGCGCTCGCCGCCAAAGGCCAAGCCGAAGTGCAGGGGCATCTCGAAAAACGCTTGCGGTGCGCTGGGCTGGCCGTTTTGCCAAACCCGGTTGCCCACCACGCGCAGTGTTTTTTGCACGTTACCTATGCTAAAACCTGCTTCCAGTTCCGTGACTGGTTCGTTATCCGGCGCGTAAGCCTTGGCGTTAAAAATAACATCGCAGCGCAACTTTTTGAGCACAAAATCACTCTCGTAGAGCGGGGCAGAAAGGCCTGCTTCGCCAACAAACACATCGCCATATTGCAGCGGCATGGCTTGGCAGGGGCGCGCTACACGCCCGCTGGCAAACGACCAACTGCCTTTCACCACAATCAGCAGGTGTTCTTGCCCGGTTTTGTCCACGGCGGCAGTAACGTCGGCCAGCAGATATTTGGAGCCTAATGAAATTTCCATAACTTTGCGTCATTCTAATTAATTTTCACGCTGCCGCCGCGTATGCGTTGGGTGGCGCTGGCATGGCTGGTGATATCGCTACCGCGCAGCAGGATGCGGCCATCACGAGTGAGGATGATCGCCGCTTCACCGCAGCGCAATTCAATTTCTTGCTCGGCCTCAATGACGATGCGCTCGTTGTCGATAAGGGCTTCGTGTGCGGGGGCAACCTCGTGTACTGGGGCCAGTGGCTGTGGGGACGTGCCCGCCATCGGCCCCAGCACCAGGGCGCGCGACGTGTCGCCCTGCTCAAACATCACAGCAACCTGCTCACCCTCGCACAGCGCATGTAAGGCGCATACCGGTGTGGCACACAAATCGGCAATGCCGTGGGCGGGCAATGCAATGCGTACTTTGCCATCGGGCAGCAGTTCCAGCAAGGTGGCAACGGCCACGCCGTGGATTAATGCATCCTGGCGTTGCGGCGCAGGCTGTTGCACCAGTAGCGTATCGAACAGGCTAACCGTTTGCGTTGTGGATTGGGTGGTGTTTTGTGATGCACCAGTTGTTTGCATGGCAGAGCGGGTACGCACCCTGGCTTGTTTTTTCATGGCATTAATTCTCCTTGATGTTCTTGGCCTTGATGGTAATGTCGCCATCGGCCTTGTAGAATTGTTCGCCCGTGGTGCCCAGAATAATTTCATGGCCGTTGATGGAAATGTGGCCGTCCTTATCCATTTTTAACACCGATTTACCCACAATCAGCTCAATGCTGTCGCCTGCCGTCAGTTGAAAATTTTTGCCCACGTCAATCACATAGTCCTGACCCACATCGGTTTTTTTACCCAAAATAATTTCAGCCATCTGCGACAAACCTACCAGCGTGTTCATGGCCATGGCCACGTTGATGGATAGTGCGCCGCCCACATTGGTCATCTTTGCCATGCCCACGTTTTGGGTGGCAGTCATGACCACGGTTTCCAGCAGATGCTTGCCGATGGTATTGGTACGGTTATCGCCAATGCTGACCTGTTCATCATGATCCACCCGCTCGGTACGATTGTTGTGGATGGTGATGTTTTCGTCGTTATCCACCACCTTTTTGCGATCATGCCCAACCCAATGGCTTTCATCATTTTCCACCTCAATACGCTGGTCTTTCTCGGCATGTAGCCAGACTTCTTCCTGCCCTTTGGCATCTTCAAAGCGAAACGCATTGGCATTGGCCGGACTGCCGCCTTTGGATGAGCGCGATAGCACGCCAGACTGGGTTTTGTGCGCAGGCAAATCCCACGGTGGCATATG
>JBDLSU010000469.1:0-2983 GCA_039799405.1 Pseudomonadota bacterium
CCAGCGATAAAGCACTGGCAACCACGCGCTTCCATATCTTTCATCCACTCTTCCAGCTCACGCGGAGTACGGTGCGCCGACAAGGCACGCGCCTCATAGCTGACGCCAAAATCCTTGCACACCTGCGCTGCTTCTTTCATGATGTCCCAGTCCGAGGTGGAACCCATCACAATACCAACTAAAGTTGTCATATTTCTTTACCTGTGAAAACGAATTATTTAACGATTTGCTTCAGTTCACCCTTGGCATAGCGTTCGGCCATTTTTTCCAGCGGGATCGATTTCAGGTTGGCAGCACGGCCTTCGCAGCCGAATGCCAAAAAGCGTGCCTTACAGATTTTGATGGCAGCTTCGCGCGCTGGTTTGAGGTATTCACGCGGGTCAAATTTGGTTGGATTTTCCACCAGGAAGCGACGGATGGCGGCAGTCATGGCCAGGCGGATATCGGTATCGATATTGATCTTGCGCACACCGTGTTTGATGCCTTCCTGGATTTCTTCAATCGGCACACCGAAGGTTGGCTTCATTTCGCCGCCGAACTGACGAATTTCTTCCAGCAAATCTTGCGGTACCTGGGACGAACCATGCATCACCAGATGAGTATTCGGAATGCGTGCGTGGATTTCTTTGACGCGGTGCATCGCCAGAATTTCGCCAGTGGGCTTTTTGGTAAATTTGTAAGCACCGTGCGAGGTACCAATGGCGATTGCCAGCGCGTCGCAATGGGTCAGTTGCACAAACTCGGCCGCCTGGGCCACGTCGGTCAGCAACTCGTCACGCGTCATTTTGCCTTCGGCACCGTGGCCGTCTTCCTTGTCGCCCTGCATGGTTTCGAGCGAACCCAACACGCCCAGCTCGGCTTCCACGGTCACGCCAATCGCGTGGGCAAACTTCACCACTTCTTGCGATACCGCGACATTGTAGTCGTAACTGGCAACCGATTTACCGTCGGCCATCAAGGAACCATCCATCATCACCGAAGTAAAGCCGGAGCGGATCGCGGCCATACACACGGCGGGCGACTGACCGTGATCCTGATGCATCACCACCGGAATGTGCGGATAAGCTTCCACCGCAGCATCGATCAGGTGACGCAAAAACGCTTCGCCTGCATATTTGCGGGCACCAGCAGAAGCTTGCATGATGACGGGGGAATTGACTTCATCGGCGGCAGCCATAATGGCTTGCACCTGTTCCAGATTGTTGACATTGAAAGCCGGGATACCATAGCCATGTTCTGCAGCATGGTCCAGCAATTGACGCATCGATACGAGTGCCATATTTAACTCCTGAATAAAAAACCGGTTAGTCGAAAATCTGTCATACGAGAATTCTGGATACGAAATCAGTCACACCACCATGCCCGCCAGGAAAGCGTTGGCACATAAAACTGTGGCGCGCTCGCTTGTGGCGGCGCGCCTGCCTGCACGATGACGCTTGCGGGTGGGCTATTGGTATTCGCCGACCCGGACAATTTTCATGGCGTTGGTGCCACCGACCTGGCCCATCGGCTCACCCCAGGTCACCACAATGGTGTCGCCCTGTTGCACTACGCCGTTGGCCAACATCAAACTTTCCGCTGCGCGCAATACCGCGTCACGGTCATTTGACTGCATCAAATTAAAGGTTCTTACATTACGAAACAACGATGCCTTGCGTTGGGTTGCCACGCTTGGTGTCAAAGCAAAAATCGGTGTCGCGATATTGTGGCGACTCATCCACAGCGAGGTCGAACCCGATTCGGTCAGTGCCACAATCGCCTTCACATGCAAGTGATGCGCCGTGAACAAGGCGGCATACGCCACCGACTGATCGATCCGGGTAAACCGTACATTCATGAAATCGGCATCCAGTTCATAGGACTCCGACTTTTCAGCTTCCACACACACTGCCGCCATCATTTCCACGGTTTCCACCGGATATTTACCGGAGGCAGTTTCCGCCGAGGTCATCACCGCATCGGTGCCATCGAGCACCGCATTGGCCACGTCCGACACTTCAGCCCGGGTTGGCACCGCGTTGACGATCATCGATTCCATCATCTGGGTTGCGGTAATAGCCAGCTTGTTGGAAGCACGCGCCATGCGGATCATGCGCTTTTGCAGGGCCGGTACCGCCGCATTGCCAACTTCCACCGCCAGATCACCGCGCGCCACCATAATGCCGTCGGACGCATCCAGAATTTCTTGCAAAACCGGAATCGCTTCAGCCCGCTCAATTTTCGCAATCATCATCGGCTTGTGATTATACGGCTCTCCGGCAATATTCGCCAGTTGCCGCGCCATTTCCATATCCGTCGCATTTTTCGGAAACGAGATGGCAAGATAATCGGCTTGAAAGCTCATGGCCGTTTTAATGTCTTCCATGTCTTTGGCAGTGAGCGCAGGCGCAGTCAAACCACCACCCTGGCGATTAATCCCTTTATTATTTGACAACTCCCCACCAATTTGCACCGTGGTGAAAATTTCACTGCCTGCAATTTTATCCACTGTCAAAACGATCAGGCCATCGTTGAGCAATAACACATCATTGCCTTTTAAATCACGCGGCAAGGCTTTGTAATCGAGGCCAACCCGCTCCTGATTGCCCAGTTCACCATTTGCCCCCCAGGCTGCATCGAGAATGAATTTATCGCCTTTTTCCAGGAAAATTTTGCCGTTTTCAAACTTGCCCACCCGGATTTTCGGCCCCTGCATATCGGCCATGATCGCCACTTCGCGCCCGACTTCGGACGCTGCGGCACGCACCATGGCAGCGCGATCGATATGATCTTGCGCCTTGCCGTGAGAAAAATTGAGGCGCACCACATTCACGCCTGCGCGTATCATGCGCACCAAAATTTCGTGATTGTTTGAAGCAGGGCCAACGGTAGCGACAATTTTAGTTCCGCGAGACATAATATTCCTTGGTAAGCCAACACAATTGATCGAAATGGCCTGCGCCAGCATGGCGGCAGGCCGGATGGACGGGTTTGCCACTGGGAT
>JBDLSU010000470.1:0-2645 GCA_039799405.1 Pseudomonadota bacterium
TCATACCGGCCAAATGCTGGATCGCGCCGGAAATACCGACCGCGATATACAGTTGTGGTGCCACGATTTTACCGGTTTGACCCACTTGCCAGTCGTTCGGCACAAAGCCGGCATCGACTGCAGCACGCGATGCGCCCATGGCGGCACCGAGTTTGTCGGCCAGTGGTTCCAAAATTTTGAAGTTGTCGCCCGAACCCATGCCACGGCCACCGGAGACGATGACTTTGGCGGCGGTCAGTTCCGGACGATCCGATTTGGCGACTTCACGCGACACGAAGCTTGATGTACCAGAATCCGCCACCGCAGTGACGTTTTCTACTGCAGCACTGCCGCCATTGCCAGCGGCATCAAAGCCGGTGGTACGCACGGTGATGACCTTGACGCTGTCGCTCGATTTGACAGTAGCAATGGCGTTACCGGCGTAAATTGGGCGCTCAAAGGTGTCAGGAGAATCGACTTTGGTGATTTCGGAGATTTGACCAACGTCCAGCTTGGCAGCCACGCGTGGCAAAATGTTTTTGCCGTAAGCGGTAGCCGGTGCCAGGATGTGCGAATAGCTGGCTGCCATGGACAAGGCTTGCGCCGCCACATTTTCAGCCAGACCATGTTCAAATTGTGCGCCTTCGGCTACCAATACCTTGGCAACGCCTGCTACCTGGCTTGCTGCCTGGGCAGCGGCAGCACACTGGTGCCCGGCAACCAGGACGTGTACATCACCACCGCAAGCCAGCGCGGCGGTAATGGTGTTGAGGGTGCTTCCTTTTAACGAAGCGTTGTCGTGTTCAGCAATGACTAATGCGGTCATGATCGATTCCTTAATTAAATGACTTTCGCTTCGTTTTTCAGTTTGGCAACCAGGGTTGCCACGTCCGGCACCAATACGCCTGCGGAACGCTTGGAAGGTTCCACCACTTTGATGGTAGCGAGTTTGGATTCGACGTTGACGCCCAGATCTTCCGGCTTTTTCACGTCCAGCGGTTTTTTCTTTGCCTTCATGATGTTGGGCAGCGTGACATAACGCGGCTCATTCAAGCGCAAATCGGTGGTGATGATGGCTGGCAGGGTCAGGCTCAGGGTTTCCAGACCGCCGTCCACTTCACGGGTCACGGAAACTTTGCCGCCATCAACCACCACTTTCGATGCGAAGGTGGCTTGTGGCCAGCCAAGCAAGGCGGCCAGCATTTGACCAGTCTGGTTGCAATCATCATCAATCGCTTGTTTGCCGAGGATGATCAATTGCGGTTGTTCGGCATCGGCCAGCGCTTTGATCAGCTTGGCTACGGCCAGCGGTTGCAATTCGGTAGAAGTTTCGACCAGCACGCCGCGATCTGCGCCAATCGCCATGGCGGTACGCAGGGTTTCCTGGCATTGGGTCACGCCGCAGGAGACGGCAATGATTTCGGTAGCTTTACCCGCTTCTTTTAAACGCACGGCTTCTTCGAGCGCAATTTCATCAAACGGGTTCATTGACATTTTGACGTTGGCAGTATCGACTCCACTGCCGTCGGATTTCACGCGCACTTTGACGTTGTAGTCCACAACGCGTTTTACTGGAACCAGGACTTTCATAGCTGTGCCTTTGAAAAAAACGGATTTACGGATTAATGGGAACCCGGTGATTATAAAAGATTATTCCCTCTCGCACCGGATTAAAGCACGACCGTGCGATTTAATTCCTGGAGGAATTCCACTAATCCGAACAAAGCAGACAATTCTGTTGTTTTTAATGAAGGATTTACTGACATTGGTGCCGGAATATCGAAAAACACTATTCAGACAAACAACAACGCCCTCCCGAACCGATGCAAGGATGATTCGGGAATGGGTTCAGTTTTTTTGGGGAGGAATTGTCCGGAAATGGTTATTTGCGACGGATGTAAAACACAAATTCGTCATCGAATTGGGAATGGGATAGCAAATCGTTGCCGGTTTGCTTGGCGAAGGCCTGAAAATCGCGCTGGGAGCCACGATCAGTGGCAATGACACGCAGTACATCGCCCGTAAACATATCTGCCAAGGCTTTCTTGGCTTTTAAGATTGGTAACGGACAATTTAAACCGCGCGCGTCGAGTTCTTTGTCGTATTCCATGATTTCATCTTCAAATATTGTAGAATTTGCCAACATCACACTATCCCATCCACATCAATATGCTAAATAACCCGGCTTGGCTTGCGTCAAACTCGACCATATTACTCCTTTTTGGGAGGATTGACGCAGCGCACCAAAATTGTCGCACAAATGTTGGAAGAAAGCAACGAGCATCCCGTATAAGCGCAATCAATATGACAAGTTGCATTGCACAAACACTTAACCTTAGTTGATCTTAGTTGATCTTAGTTGACCTCGATCAGAAACATCAACGGAACCGAAGCGAAAGCGGACTAATTCAGTATAGTCCGCTTTCCCGGCACGGCACGCACATCGGCCATTTCATTACATTTTATTGCAAGTTATTGCAAATTTTTACAGCTTAAGGGCATGCGCAAGCCCGGGCACGGCTTGCGCCTCAGATCTTGCTGTCAACCCAGGCTACAACGCTATTCAAGGCCGCAGGCAAGGCCGCGACATCGGTTCCACCAGCTTGCGCCATGTCAGGACGCCCACCACCTTTGCCGCCAACTTGCTGCGCCACAAAGTTGACCAG
>JBDLSU010000471.1:0-10303 GCA_039799405.1 Pseudomonadota bacterium
TTGCGCAGCATGCATAACAGGGTGAGTACGCCGCCACTGACGCAACAGGCGGTGATCAGGGTTTCGGCCAGCCAGAATTGTTGCACGCTCAATTCGTGCCCACGGCGTAACCAGGCACCAATATCCAAGGGGCTATCGGCCAGGCTGGAAAGTAATTCGGAGGCGATCGGCAAGATCTCACCATTGCCAAATAAAAACGCCTGCGGATAAATTTGTGCCAGCGGCCATAGCGCCAGCACCACCAGACCAAAGCTGGTTTCGTGGGTAAACCAGCGCTGGCGCAACATGATTAACTGGCTATGGCGCAGCAAGGGTGCGGCCAGCGGCCAGCCCAGCAAACCGCCCAGCAACACCCCGCCCACATTGGTCAACCAGTCGAGTAAGGATGGTACCCGGCTCGGCAAATAGCTTTGGGTCGCCTCCAGCAGGGCTGACAGCATGGCCCCGCCCAGCAAGGCCAGCAACAGGGCGCGCCAGCCGCGAACATGCGGATAGACAAATAACACCAGCAAAAAACCCAGTGGAATATAGCCCAGCACATTGGTAATGGCATCAAACCAGGTCCAGTATTGGGAAAACCCGGCCCAAAAGTAGGCAAACGGCGCTTGCCCGACGATGCGCCAGCCGGAAAACGGGTAGCAACTGGCATAAACAATCAACAACAACCAGGCCAGCAGGCAAGAGATCAGCATCGGTGAACGACTGCTCGGGCTGACAGGGTTGTCCGGGCTTGGTGCGGGATCGGGCATCTTTGCGGTTTATCCGGGCAATCGCAGCATTATTTGCTCACAGGCAGGCTGACCAGCCAACCCAGAATGTCGCTGATGGCGGCATCACTGGCCAGCGCCAGCGCACGCGCACCACCAGCCGCATCCGGGCTGGGCGCACTGACTTGTTGCTCGAAGCGCTTTTGCCCGATCAACTGGTTGCCCTGAAACAGCGAAGCACGCAAGCTCAGTTGTACGCTGCTGCTGCTGGCGGAAGAAAAAATCTGGATAAATTCATCGGCATCCAGGCGCAGGGTCGGCATACTGGCGCTACCCTCGCCACTGGCGAGCACGGTTGCGCCTTCCATTGCGATGCGGGTTTTCAGGCGCTGGGTCAACAGTTGCGCCGGGCTCATGCTCCAGCGGCTGGTGGCATACGGCCAGGCCTGTTGCACATTGGCATAGCCGAGGCGATAAAACATCAGCGGGCCATCCATCCAGGCCGGGGCTTGTGCGTCGGCCACCTTGAGTGCAGGCAGGCGCACTTGCGCGGGCGGGGCGATGTTACTCGCCAGCGGGCCAAAATCGTACAGGGCGGGCGCACTGCTGCGGGTGGCACAGGCGCTTTGCAGCAAGGCCAGGCATACCAGCAGCAGGCATTTGACGAGCATGAACCACCGATCCGTCATGACGCTCAAATCTCCACCTGGGTGCCGAGTTCGATCACGCGGTTAGGCGGAATCTGGTAATAATCGGCGGCGGCGCGGGCATTGCGGAACATGGCGATAAACATATGTTCGCGCCATGGTGCCATGCCTTCGTTGTCGGGACGCGAGATCAGGGTCTGCCGGGCGATGAAGAAGGAGGTTTCCATCATGGCGAATTCCATGCCCGTAGTGCCTGCCAGATCCAGTATTTTCGGCAAATCGGGTTCATCCTTGAAGCCATAGAACACATCGAGCTGGAAGCACTGATGGCCCAGATCGGTGATTTTGAGCTGATCGGCTGGCAGCACATACGGATCATCGGTGTTGTGTACGGTCATGAACACCACCCGTTCGTGCAACACTTTATTGTGAATCAGGTTGTGCAATAACACATGGGGTACGCCATCGTTTTGGGCACGCAGGAAGATGGCGGTGCCATAGACCCGGGTTGGCGGATCAATAAACAGGGACTGCAAGAAGTCTTCCAGCGGAATCGCATGTTTGGCCAGATTTTTATACACCAGATTGTGGCCGCGCTTCCAGGTCAACATCACCACACATAAAATCGTGGCCAGCAACAACGGGAACCAGCCGCCATGGAACACTTTGAGTGCCGTCGAAGAAAACAAAACGAGATCAATCATCAAAAAACCGGAGGTGGCGCAAGCGGCCACCCAAACAGGATAATTCCACTTGTAACGCACCACAAAGAAGGTCAGCACCGTGGTCACGGTCATGGTAGCGGTGGCGGCAATCCCATAGGCGGCGGCCAGATTGTCAGATGAGCCAAAACCAATGGCGGCCAACAATACCGCAACCAGTTGCAACCAGTTCACCACCGGAATATAGATCTGGCCTCTTTGATCCGCCGAGGTATGAATGATACGCATGCGCGGCAAAAAGCCCAGCGCAATGGCTTCCCGCGTGATGGAAAATGTACCGGAAATGGTGGCTTGCGAAGCAACCACCGTCGCCACGCAAGACAATGCCACCAGGGGATAAATACTCCAGGAGCCAAGTTGATTAAAAAACGGGTTGCTGATGGCTTCAGGGTTACTCAAAAGCAAAGCCCCCTGCCCCAGATAATTGAGCGCCAATGCGGGAAACACTGCCCCAAACCATGCGACCCGCATCGGGATACGGCCAAAATGTCCCATGTCCGCATACATCGCCTCGGCCCCGGTTAGTGCCAGTACCACCGCGCCTAAAGCCACGAAGCCCGATTTAGGATTGGCCAGCAGAAAGTTCAGGGCATGCATGGGGTTAAACGCGCCCAGAATTTCAGGCGCACGCACAATATTGATAATGCCCATAATCGCCAGCGAGGAAAACCACAGCACCATGACCGGCCCGAAGAATCGTGCAATGCCAGCCGTGCCATGAGCTTGTAGCATGTATAACCCGATCAAAATGATAACGGTGCCCGGCAGGACGAAATTTTTGGCCGCCGGTGTTGCCACTTCAAGTCCTTCGACCGCACTGAGCACGGAAATCGCTGGCGTGATAACCCCATCGCCGTAGAACAGGGTAGTACCAAACACGCCCAAAATCATGAGGGGGAAATAAGCCTTCGATTTTTTGGTCACCGAATTGGTCGCCATCGCCATCAAGGCAATGATGCCACCCTCACCCCGGTTATCGGCACGCAAGATGAGGGTGACATATTTGAGCGAAATCACAATGATCAGGCCCCATAGCACCAGCGAAATAATGCCCATCAAATTGGGCGTGGTCAGTGCCAGACCATGTTCTTTGCCAAAGGCGGTTTTCAGCGTATACAGGGGGCTGGTGCCGATGTCACCATAGACAATGCCAATGGCACCGATGGTGAGCGCAGCCAGACTGCTTTTTTCGTGTGAGTGTGTCAAGATAGTCTCTTTGGGTCACGATGATGCATTGCACAATAAGGCAAGCCGGAACAAAACGCAAGCCGCTCTTTGCTGTCAATATAGCAGGCAATTGCCTTTGCGCAGCAATCCTGCCCGGGTGATTGCAAATTATCGCGCAAATTCCGGCGCTTCGGTAGCGCTGCCGACAAAATCCTGACGGATGCCACAATTCCAAGTAAAATGATGCTCTTGCCCAATTTTGCCGCTGGTTTTGTCATACGGCTGTTCACATTAATCACATAATTATCTTCCCCATGCAAAAAGGCATCCTGTACGCCGCGTCGGCTTTTTTCATCTGGGGTTTGTTCCCCCTGTATTTCAAATTGCTCAAGCAAGTACCATCGGCCGAATTATTATTGCACCGGGTATTGTGGTCACTGTTGTTTTTAGCGCTGATTCTGGCCTGGCGCAAGCAATGGGCCTGGCTGCGTGATCTAGCGCGCCAGCCTGCGGTGCTGGGACGCTTCTTTTGCAGCGCTTTGCTACTTTCAAGCAACTGGTTGCTGTATATCTGGGCGGTGAATAACGACCGGGTGGTCGATTCCAGCCTGGGCTATTTTATTAATCCGCTGGTCAATGTGTTACTCGGTTTTTTATTACTAAAGGAACGCTTGCGCGCGGTGCAATGGCTGGCGGTAGCAGTGGCCGCCTGTGGCGTGCTGTGGCTGACCTGGCAAGCCGGGCAACTACCCTGGATTGCGCTGGTGCTGGCTGGCACCTTTGGCACCTATGGCTTGTTACGCAAAACCGCCACCCTGGGGCCACTGGAAGGTTTGTCGATTGAAACCTTGCTGTTGTCGCCGCTGACGCTGGGCTATCTGGCCTGGTTGTTGTGGCAGGGGCAGTTTGCGTTTATTCAGCAACCTTTAAGCACACAAATCTGGCTGATGCTGGCCGGGCCGATTACCGCGATACCGCTTCTACTATTTGCCGCTGGTGCCCGGCAAATTCCCTTGTCGCTGCTGGGCATGTTGCAATACATTGGCCCCAGCCTGCAGTTATTGACTGGTGTGTTGATCTTCCACGAACCTTTTGGCTGGGCGCGCATGAGCGGCTTTGTCATCATCTGGAGCGCGCTGGCAATTTATAGCCTGGAAGGGGTGTGGTATAACAAAACCCGGCCCGCGCCAACTTGAACCAGCCACGTCGGCCAGCCAATCCGGGGCGAAAAATTTTGGCACGCAAATATAGGCAAACAATATAGGCGAAGAAGCCGACAAACTTTAGTAAAATCGATGCACTTCTGTTTTTTCAACATCACCCACTCAAAACCATGGCCAATTACGTTTACACAATGAACCGGGTCGGCAAAATCGTGCCCCCGAAGCGTCAGATTCTGAAAGATATTTCCCTCTCCTTTTTCCCTGGTGCAAAAATTGGCGTGCTGGGCTTGAATGGCTCCGGCAAATCCACTTTGTTGAAGATCATGGCCGGTCTGGATACCGATATTCAAGGCGAAGCCGTGCCCATGCCGGGCCTGAACATCGGCTATTTGCCGCAGGAACCCTTGCTCGATGCCGACAAAACCGTGCGTGAGATCGTGGAAAGTGGCCTGGGTGAAGCGTTTGAAGCCCAGGCCAAACTCGACGCCGTGTATGCGGCGTATGCCGATGAAGATGCCGATTTTGATGCACTGGCGGCTGAACAGGCGCGGCTGGAAGCGATTATTTCATCGTCAGACGGCGGCAACCTGAATTTGCAACTGGAAATGGCAGCCGATGCACTGCGCCTGCCACCGTGGGATGCCAAAATCGGCGTACTGTCCGGCGGTGAAAAGCGCCGCGTGGCACTGTGCCGCTTGCTGCTGTCCAAGCCCGACATGCTGCTCTTGGACGAACCGACCAACCATCTGGATGCAGAATCGGTGGATTGGCTGGAGCAATTCTTGCAGCGCTTCCCCGGCACCGTGGTCGGCATCACCCATGATCGCTACTTTTTGGACAACGCCGCCGAATGGATTCTGGAACTCGATCGTGGTCACGGCATTCCATGGAAGGGCAATTACAGTTCCTGGCTGGAACAAAAGGGCAACCGCCTGAAGCAAGAAGAAGCCACCGAATCCTCCCGCCAGAAAACCATTGCCAAGGAACTGGAATGGGTGCGGCAAAATCCGAAAGGCCGCCAGGCCAAGAGCAAGGCGCGTCTGGCCCGCTTTAACGAATTGTCGGAACACGAATACCAAAAGCGCAATGAAACCCAGGAAATTTTCATTCCGGTGGCCGAGCGCCTGGGTAACGATGTGATTGAATTCAAAAATGTCTCAAAAGCTTTTGGCGACCGTCTGCTGATCGACAATGTCAGCTTCATCATCCCCCCGGGCGCGATTGTCGGGATTATCGGCCCCAATGGTGCCGGTAAATCGACCCTGTTCAAAATGATTACCGGCAAGGAACAGCCGGATTCGGGCGAAGTGGTGATCGGCAAAACCGCCAAGGTGTCGATTGTGGATCAAAGCCGGGAAAATCTGGAAAACAACAAAACCGTGTTTGAAGACGTTTGTGGCGGTGCCGATACCATGACGGTCGGTCGCTTCGACATGCCGAGCCGCGCTTACCTGGGGCGCTTTAACTTCAAGGGTTCGGACCAGCAAAAAATTGTCGGCAATTTGTCCGGCGGTGAACGCGGCCGTTTGCATCTGGCCAAAACTCTTGCCATGGGCGGCAATGTGTTGCTGCTGGATGAACCGTCCAACGATCTGGACGTGGAAACCCTGCGCGCGCTGGAAGACGCTTTGCTGGAATTCGCCGGTAGCGTGATGGTGATTTCGCATGATCGCTGGTTCCTGGATCGTATCGCCACACACATTCTGGCGTTTGAAGGCAATTCGCAAGTCACCTTCTTTGATGGCAACTATCAGGAGTACGAAGCTGACAAGAAAAAACGTCTGGGTGAAGAAGGTGCCAAGCCGAAGCGGATTCGTTACAAGCCGCTGACGGTGTAAGCATCAGTCAACCATCATCGCCCACGCCAGCCGCCATGAAAGCGCATGAACTGCTCGACATCCTTGCCTGTGGTGAGGATAGTCGTCACCAATTCAAGGAAAACATCAACAACGCCGATGCGCTGGCGGCAGAATTAGGTGCGTTTGCCAATTCGGTGGGCGGTGCCTTGTATATTGGGGTAGCGGATGATGGCAGCATCAAGGGCTTGAGCATGGCAGACATTGGCAGGCTCAATCAACTGCTGTCCAATGTCGCCAGCAACAACATCAAACCACCGATACACCCGATCAGCACCAATATCAAAACCGAACACGGTTTGGTGATGGTGATTGAGGTGGCAGAAGGCTTGAACAAGCCGTATATCGACGCGCAGGGCAAAATCTGGGTCAAAAGCGGTGCCGACAAGCGCCACGTGACAGCACGTGAAGAAATGCAGCGCATGTTTCAGACTGCCGGACTGGTTTATGCCGATGAAGTCCCGGTACCATCAGCCACGGCCGAGCAACTGGATCAAACCGCGTTTAATCGCTATTTTGAAAAACGCTACCGCAAAACATTGCAAGAAACCGGGCAAACACTGGATCAATTGCTACAAAACCTGAACCTGGCACGCAATGGCACACCAACGCTGGCAGGTTTATTGCTGTTTGGCAGCAATCCGCAACTTCTGAAGCCAACGCTGGTGATCAAGGCTGTGGCTTTCCCGGGCACCGTGTTACACGATAACCGCTACCTCGACAGTGAAGATATCGACGGCAATTTGCTGGAGCAATACCGGCGCGGCATGGCTTTTATCAAGCGCAATTTGCGGCATTTACAAGGCGCACAAGGATTCAACAGCCAGGGTTTGCTGGAAATTCCGGAAGAAGTATTTGAAGAATTATTGGTCAATGCGCTGGTGCATCGTGATTATTTTTTAAGTGCGCCGATTCGCCTGCTCATTTTTAGCGACCGGATTGAATTAATCAGCCCGGGCCATTTGCCCAATCATCTGGATGCCGATCAAATCCGTTATGGTCTGTCCAATCTGCGCAACCCGGCTTTGGCCTCCCATGCATTCCAGATACTGCCCTATCGCGGTCTGGGCAGCGGCATTCCGCGCGCCACCAAGGCCTGGATTGGGATTACGCTGATTGATGATCGAATCAGCAACCAATTCAAAGCCATCATTCAGCGCCCCGATCTGCCTGAACTTGAGGCGCAGCCAGAGTCGCGGCCAGAGTCAGATCAAATTTCGGCTGAACGGCCAGAGTCGCGGCCAGAGTCAGATCAAATTTCGACTGAACGGCCAGAGTCGCGGCCAGAGTCGCGGCCAGAGTCAGATTCCTTATCTGAGCGTGTCCTGAACGCATTACAGGCTGAACCACTCAGCAAGACCGAAATCGCCCTCGCATTAGGCCACCGCAGTGTTTCCGGCCAACTCAATAAAACCATTCGCGCCCTGTTGATCGGGCAAGCGATAGAAATGACCTTACCCGACACCCCGAAAAGCCGCTTACAAAAATACCGTCTCGTCATTTCAAAACAGAAATGACCCACTACCACTTTTGAAAGTCTATTATGTTAAAAAAATCTATTATTGGTTTGGCCGCACCGGGTGCTGGTGTCATGAAACTATTGGGGCGCAATAGAAATGATTAAACTGTTAGGCTTGCTGTTTGCCGCAGGCAAACTCGGTAAATTGCTGACCACAGGCGGCACGATGATTATTTCCATCGTGCTGTATTCCTTCGTCTATGGCTGGCGCTATGCGGTCGGCTTTGTGATGCTGATGTTTGTGCATGAAATGGGCCATTTTGTGGCGGCACGCATGCGCGGGCTGGAAGTCGGGCTGCCGACTTTCATCCCCTTTATCGGTGCCTGGGTGGCAATGAAAGATATGCCGCACAATGTGGAAACCGAAGCCTATGTCGGCTTTGCCGGGCCAATTGCGGGTATGCTGGGTGCCATTTTTTGCTATTGGGTGGCGCGCAATGGCGGTAGCAGTTTATGGCTGGCGCTGGCGTATTCGGGTTTCTTTATTAACCTGATCAATTTGATTCCGACCATGCCATTCGACGGTGGCCGTATCACTGCCATCATTTCACCCAAGCTCTGGCTGGTTGGCGTACCGCTGCTGGTCGCCTTGTTCTTCTACAGTCCAAGTCCATTGCTGATTCTGATCGGCTTTTTGGCTTACCCACAAATTATCGCTGCGTTCAAAAAAGACGATCCCAATCTGAGCCGCCCCGAAGGCTATTACGATACCCCACTCAATACCCGCATCAACTATGGGGTACTGTATCTGGGCCTGGTCGCGTTCATGGCGATCATGTGTTTTGAACTGCATACCGAACTGGCCGCAAAACATTAAGACATACCAGTAACCTGTGCCTGATCTGGCGGCATAGCAGTCAGGCAAACCTCTCACAACAAGTAGCAATCGACAGGCCGGAATGCAATCCGCTGCACCCCGTAACGCCAGGCACAAAGCCTGTATCGGCTATTTGGCCCACTTTTTCTCCACCGGAACCGACTAATGCTGTTATACTGCGCCCGTGCGGCATTTTGTACCAGTCCCCTGGCCGCTGTCCTGTGACTCCCTAATCTGATTCGCTTGCCTGTGACTGGTGCCACCCAAGGTGGCAACAGGCCAATCTTCAATAGAAACCATTATGTCTTTTTCTGAACTCGGCTTGTCCGACGCCATTGTGCGCGCCGTTACCGAACACGGTTATACCATTCCTACCCCAATCCAGCGTCAAGCCATTCCCGCCGTACTGGCCGGCGGCGACCTGTTGGCAGGCGCGCAAACCGGCACTGGCAAAACCGCCGGCTTTACCCTGCCGATTCTGCACCGCCTGGCCCAGCGCAAAGTCGCCAACACCACCCCGGGTGCCGCCAAACCGGTACGCGCCCTGATTTTGACGCCGACCCGTGAACTGGCAGCGCAAGTGGAAGAAAGCGTGCGCACCTACGGCAAATATGTTGAATTGACTTCGACCGTCATCTTTGGCGGCGTTAACATCAACCCGCAAACCCAAAAACTGCGCCGTGGCGTCGATATTCTGGTCGCCACCCCGGGCCGCTTGCTGGATCATCTGCAACAAGGCACCCTGAGCCTGAATCAGGTCGAAATTCTGGTGCTGGATGAAGCCGACCGCATGCTGGACATGGGCTTCATTCGCGACATTAAAAAAGTGCTGGCAGTTTTACCGAAAAAACGCCAGAACCTGTTGTTCTCGGCCACCTTCTCGGAAGAAATCAAGGCCCTGGCCGATACGCTGCTGAACGCCCCGGCCATGATCGAAGTGGCACGCCGCAATGCCACCGTGGATGTGATCCAGCAAACCATCCACCCGGTGGATCGCGATAAAAAACACCCGCTGCTGGCATATTTGATCAAGGAATTTTCCTGGTTCCAGGTGCTGGTATTCACCCGCACCAAACACGGTGCCAACAAGCTGGTGGAACAACTGGGCAAAGATGGCATTGGCGCGATGGCGATCCACGGCAACAAGAGCCAGGCCGCCCGCACCCGCGCGCTGGCCGAATTCAAAACCGGCGAATTGCAAGTACTGGTAGCGACTGACATTGCCGCACGCGGCATTGATATCGACCAGTTGCCGTATGTGGTGAATTACGATTTGCCCAATGTACCGGAAGATTATGTCCACCGCATCGGCCGTACTGGCCGCGCTGGTGCCACCGGGGAGGCGGTGTCGCTGGTATGCGTGGATGAACACGAAATGTTGCGCGACATTGAAAAACTGATCAAGCAAACACTGACCAAAAAAGTGGTGCCAGGTTTCGAGCCAGACCCGCATGCCCGGGCGCAACCGATTCAGTTGCGCAGTCAGGATCATGCTGGTGGTGGGCGCAACGGTGGCCGTGGTCAGGGTCAGGCAGCACGCAAACCGCAGAAAACCAGCCCGGGTGGTTTTGGTTCAAACACCGGCCGCACCGCAGCCTTTGGCGGGGCTGCCAAAGCAGCCAATGGCGGCAATGCTGCATCTGGTGCCAATGGTGCCAATGGCAATCGCACCAGCCGCAGCGCACCCCGCACGGGTGGCGCAGCG
>JBDLSU010000472.1:0-4637 GCA_039799405.1 Pseudomonadota bacterium
TATATCCGTCAAAATGGTGATACTTCGGTCGAAATCCTGACCAAAGTGCTCAATGTTACCGCCCAGACCATCCGGCGTGATATTCGCGAACTGGAAGAAGCGCATATGTTGGCGCGATACCACGGTGGCGTTGGTTTGCCCTCGACCGTGCAAAATATTGACTACGCCCAGCGCAAGGTCATGCACAGCGACGCCAAGCGGCGCATCGCGCAACAAGTGGCGCAACAGGTAGAACCGGGGCGCTCGCTGATCTTGAATTTGGGCACCACCACCGAAGAAGTCTCGCGTGCGCTATTGCAACACAAGGGTATCCGGGTGGTCACCAATAACCTGAATGTGGCCAGCATTCTGGCTGACAATCAGGACGCCGAAGTGATTATTGCCGGTGGTGTGGTGCGCCATCGCGACCATGGTGTGGTAGGGGAAG
This sequence comes from Pseudomonadota bacterium, assembly GCA_039799405.1. GTDB lineage: Bacteria > Pseudomonadota > Gammaproteobacteria > Burkholderiales > Burkholderiaceae_D > CAMBDR01. Next base: position 428 of record JBDLSU010000472.1, read on the forward strand.
CCACGATGGATTTCATCAGCCAGTTCAAGGTGGATATTGGCATCATTGGCGTTTCCGGCATCGAGCCGGACGGCACCCTGCTTGACTATGACTATAGCGAAGTGCGGATCGCGCAAACCATTATTGAACAATCGCGCGCGGTGTGGCTGGTAGCCGACCACACCAAATTCTCGCGCCGGGCGCTGGTGCGGCTGGGGCATATCAGCCAGTTGGACAAATTTTTTACCGATAAAGCGCTGCCGCCGGAAATGGCGCAAACCTTTGCGGCGGCGGGAGTAGAGGTAGTGGTAAGCGACCCGGCAACCACGCTGGCAGAAAGTGATGCAAGCACTTAAGTCTGCCGTGCGGGGTTGTTCACCATTACAGCGCCGGGCCTTTCACGATCAAAGACGCCAGGGCTTTACTCACTGCTGGTTGGAAACCGTTGCTATCGGCTGTCAACACCGTTTTTGTGCCAGTGAAATTATCGCCACTGTATAGCTCCAGGGTATAACCGGCGGGCACTTTGGCCGATGCCAGATCATCCTTACTAATGCCTCGGCTCTTCAAATAGGCAAGCGGATAACTGCCCGGACTGAGTGTGGCGCTATAGCCGCCTTGCTCAGCATGCTGAAACACCGTGACGCCGCCACTTGGGTCAGCAAGCGTCAGCGTTTTTGTCGGGAAAAAGCCTGCAACTTCAACCCGCACCTTCGTCAGCGCCTTGGCCGCATCCGCCTGTTGCGCTTCCCCTTCCGCCACACCGCACGGCACACCGAAGCAAGTCAACCTTGGATTCGAATATTTTGGAATTTTGTCCGTCTTAAACACAGTCGAATAAGCCATGATGGTGGAAAACTTATTAACGACGCCATACCCAAGGCCATAATCATAGCGGGCACCTGCCGTATCGCCTTGGCGGCGTGAGTGATTCAAACCCATGCCATGGCCCAATTCATGCGCCATGGTTAGCGGACCGCAGGCTGGCCCCACCACTGAGAAGGCGTATTCCTTAGTCACACTCATGGTAGCCAATCCGCAAGCACCGGCCTTACTAATCTGCACCACAAAATCTGCCCCAACTGCGGTGCGGCGGGCAGCAACCTTGGTATTGGCTCGCAGACTCCTGAGCACATCTCCCATCTCGGTAGCGGTATCATTATTTGGCATCACGCCCACCAGACGCCATTGGATATCCACCTTGCTGTTTTCATTAACCGCATTCATTTGGTTAACCCAACCCTTCATGGCGGTCGCGACTTGATCATCAAAATACGTCTTGCTGTAATTATCATACGTCACCAGCAAATCAACTTGCACGGCAGACGCTGGCGCGGCGATTAACGCAAAAGACAGGGATGCCAACAAAGGCTTGATATTCATTTTCATTTTCATTCCTTGGTTCTAAATTTAAATTATTTATAAAATGGACTTTGCTGCGTGCATGGCACAAACAAATTTATGCCTGCCGCATGACTCATCCGACATGACCCGGTTTTCCGTTGCAACTTCCAGCGTCGCACTCGACCAAAAACAACGATACGGCAAGCACTTCTTTTCCGTAATTAGCCGAAAGGTTAATTCTGATGCTGTCATCAGCGACAGAGAGGGTGACACCCGTGTTTTAGTATTTTCAATAATGAAAAAGTATTTTTACATTATACTTAGTTACCGTCCTGGCTTGTGGTTGTGCGCTGTGTTGGTCGCCACAACGGTACCCTCATTAATCGGCTGGACGTCATCATGACCGGTTTTGAAAATGGTAAAGCCATCCACAACCCAGCCCACATCACCCATAATTTGCACCGCGAAACTTTTATCTGGAACACTGATGCTGCCAACGATCAAGCTCTCGCCACGGGTGAACGAGACTTGATTTTCACTGCCAAAATCCTTCAGATGGCCATGCCAGGTCACATTTTCACCACTCCCTTCAACCCGGTCAACAACCAGCCGCAAGGGGCCGTCGGCCTTCACTTGCTTGAGCGTCAGATTTAACTCGTCGCCGGGCAATAGCGCCTCGAATTTGATCGGATTAACACGGATAAACTCTCTTCCGTCGCGTTGCTCTTCTTTACTCAGGTTCAGTTGGCCGGCTATCGATGCATCATTGCTCCATGCTTCATCCGATTTCAGCGCGGCAGCCACTTCCTCGGGGCGGAACGCCCGCCCACCGCGCCGCAACGACATCGCCACCAAGCGCTCTGGCAGTGGCGCGCCTTTGAATGATGCCGTGTTATATGGCAAACGACTGGCATAGAACACGGGTGCCGGTTCGGGTGTTGGCTTGGCGGCAACCGGGCTTGCCACAATCGGCGCGGCGGCAGGCGCGGCAACCTGCCGAACCGGTGCCACTTCTGGCGCAACCGTCGATTCATGCATGAACATATAAGCGATAACGCTGGCCAGTACGCTCCCCCCGACCGCAAACAAAATCTGCTTTTTCATAGAGTTTCCAATCATTTAGAATTTTTTATATTGACTATTTTTCGGCAAAAATTTTGCCCTCACCGAAAAAGGGATGCTGCGCAAACCCGCTCTTTCTATTCGCATTGGCAGCCCCCCCCTTTTTTTTTAACGCACTCCCTGGCACCACCATTACAGCGCCGGGCCTTTCACGATCAAAGACGCCAGGGCTTTACTCACTGCTGGTTGAAAACCGTTGCTATCGGCCGTCAACACCGTTTTTGTGCCAGTGAAATTATCGCCACTGTATAGCTACAGGGTATACCCGGCGGGCACTTTGGCCGATGCCAGCTCATTCTTACCAATGCCTTTGCTCTGCAAATCGGCAAGCGGATAACTACCTGGGCTGAGTGTGGCGCTGTAGCCGCCTTGCTCGGCATGCTGAAACACCGTGACGCCGCCACTGGGGTCAGCAAGCGTCAGCGTTTTTGTCGGGAAAAAGTTGGAGATTTCAACCCGCACATTGTTCAGCGCCTTTGCCGCATCAGCCTGTTGCGCTTGCCCTTCCGGCACACCGCACGGCACACCGGAGCAAGTCAACCTTGGATTCGAGTATTTTGGAATTCTGCTCGTGTTAAACACACTCTCATAAGCCATGATGGTGGAAAACTTATTATCTACGCCATACCCAAGGCCATAAGCATAGCGGACACCGGTCGTCTTGCCTTGGCGGCGTGAGTGATTCAAGCCCATGGCATGGCCCAATTCATGCGCCATGGTTAGCGCACCGCAGCCTGCCCCCACCACTGCGAAGGCGTCCGCCTTATTCACGGCCAGAGCCCCAACTCCGCAAGCACCTGCCTTGCTAATCTGCACCACATAATCCGCCCCAACTGCGGCGCGGCGGGCAGCAACCGAGGTATTGTTTAGCACATTCCAGAGCACCGCTGACATATCGGCAGAAGTGTCATTATTTGCCATCACGCCCACCAGCCGCCATTGGATATCCACCTTGCTGTTTGCATTAACCGTATTCATTTGGGCAACCCAACCCTTCATGGCGGTTGCGACCTGTTTATTAAAATACGTATAACTGTAATTATCATACGTCACCAGCAAATCAACTTGCACGGCAGATGCTTGCGCTGCGATTAACGCAAAAGGCAGGGATGCCAATAAAGGCTTGATATTCATTTTCATTCCTTGGTTCTAAATTTAAATTATTTATAGAATGGACTTTGCTGCGCAACAGAGCGGGTGGCAACCGTGTTTTGGTAATTTAAGGCAGCCCCCCACCCTTTTTTAACGCACTCCCTGGTGCCACAATTACAGCGCCGGGCCTTTCACGATCAAAGACGCCAGGGCTTTACTCACTGCAGGTTGGAAACCGTTGCTATCGGCCGTCAACACCGTTTTTGTGCCAGTGAAATTATCGCCACTGTAGAGCTCCAGGGTATAACCGGCGGGCACTTTGGCCGATGCCAGATCATCCTTACCTATGCCTCGGCTCTTCAAATCGGCTAGCGGATAACTGCCAGGGCTGAGTGTGGCGCTGTAGCCGCCTTGCTCGGCATGCTGAAACACCGTGACGCCGCCACTTGGGTCAGCAAGCGTCAGCGTTTTTGTCGGGAAAAATTTGGAGATTTCAACCCGCACATTCGTCAGCGCCTTGGCCGCATCAGCCTGTTTCGCTTGCCCTTCCGGCACACCGCACGGCACACCGGAGCAAGTCAACCTTGGATTCGAGTATTTTGCAATGGTGGACGTGTTAAACACCTCCGGATAAGCCATGATGGTGGCAAACTTATTGTCTACACCATAACCA
>JBDLSU010000473.1:0-3648 GCA_039799405.1 Pseudomonadota bacterium
GTCGAACGTTCCATGGGGCGACCATTGAAGAAAAACAGCAGTATAGGGTAATCCAATCAAACCAAACAAGTTTGCCTTGCCTGGGGCGAAGGCTTATCCATGGCGCTGCATGGCATCAAACATACATTTGCTATTGATGCCGGTGCAGGGGGATGCGGTTTATTGGCTGACCGGGGTGGCGGGTGCTGCTGCTGGTGCCGTCAGGTTGGCCGGGCTGGCTGGTGCTGCTGCCGGTGCAGTCAGGCTGGACTGGGTAGTGGCCGGGTTGGCATCGGCTTTGAGTTGTTCGGCACTTTTGCAATCATTTGCCAGTTGCTGGCCTTTTTTGGCATCCAGCAACATGCTTTTGGCGGGAATGCCGATCCAGACCAGGCTGTGCTTGACGCTTTCAAAGCGGTCGGCACCGGTGTCGGTGGTAACCCGGGTCAGGCGCAATAAACGCTGTTTCCAGCGCAGGGCAATGTGTTCGTTGTCGTCGTGTTTGCGAAACACCGAAAAACTGTGCCCAGCGGCGCAGTTGAAATCGGTCTGCACGGCATCTTTGGTGTCGGCTGCTTCTTCGTCTGCTACCACGGGTGGCGCTACTTTTTTGCTTTTGGCTTTTTTCGGCGCTTTTTTGGCCGGAGCGGCATTGTCTACGGCGGCTTGTGCTGGCAGCGACAGGGTCAGGGCGCAAGCGGCGATGGTCAGGGTGGATAAAACCAGGGATAAATTCAGGCGGTGTAGCATGGTGCTGTCTCCGGAAAATGGGGGGTAGGGCGCGAGCAATAAGGTGTGAATGGTTTCATAATAGTGGGCTGGCCGATTCTGGCAAGCTCAGTCCACACAGTTTGGCGCGTTGCAAAATAGTCCAATAATAACGGTAGCTGGCACGATCATGCAAGCGGCCATTGAATTGAATCGGCCCCCATTGCTGGCGCTGCGCTTCCAGCAGGATTTGGATCGCTTCGTGTAATTCGGAATTGCGCGGCGTAAACGCCTTGACGATGGGCTTGATCTGGGCCGGGTGGATGCTCCACATGCGGGTATACGCAAACTCGGCTACGGCGCGCGCGGCGTCGTTGGCGACGATGGCGCTGTCCTTGATTTCGGTGGTGACGTTATGTGACGGAATTTTGCCGTAAGCATGGCAGGCGGCAGCAATTTCCAGCTTGGCGCGCGTGACCAGCGGATGGGTAAATTGGGCCGGGCTGCGCATGGCGGTGGCGGGTATCGCGCCATAATGCGCGGAAACAAAATCCATGATGCCAAACGACAGGCATTCTACTTCCGCCAGGGCGGCAATGGCCTGCACTTCATTTAGCGCGCCATGGGTTTCGATTAATACATGAATCGGCACCATTGCCTGGCCAGGTGCGGCTTGCTGGATGATGCTGTTAATTTGTTGAATCGCTTGCCGGACTTCGGCTACGCCATGCACTTTGGGCAGGGTCAGGTAGGCCGGGCGACAAGCGCTCAGGATTTGTTCGCAATCGCTGGCAAAAAACGCACTGCCCAGATCGTGAACCCGCACGCCGATGCGCTGGTGGCGGTTATCTGGGCTGGCGATCAGGCGCGCCACCATGCGCGCGTGTTCGATTTCATTGCCGCTGCTGGCACCGTCTTCGCAGTCGAAGGTAATGTCAAATACCGGGCCAAGCTCTTGCTGCAGGGCCATCGATTTGCGCATCAGCGCTTCATTACCGGCGTAATGGTCGCAGGCGGGAAGCATCAGGGGGCGCGATGTGCCCTGGAATAAAACCTCGGATGGATGCATGGATGATCAGTCGCTATTTCAGTTGCTGTTGCCGCCGGGCTGCTCAAATGAACAACCCGGCGTTGGTGATACCAGGCCGGATCAGTCAGGTATTAGCCTAACAAATGGGCCACGCCGTTACGTTCTTCTTGCAGTTCTGCCAGGGTGAAGTTGATGCGTTCTTGCGAGAATTCATCAATTTCCAGGCCTTGTACGATGTGGTATTCACCGTTGTCGGTGGTGACCGGGAAGCCGAACATGGTGCCTTGTGGAATGCCGTAGGAACCATCCGATGGAATGCCCATGGTGGTCCATTTGTGGTTGGTGCCCAGCATCCAGTCGCGCATATGGTCAATGGCGGCATTGGCGGCCGATGCGGCGGAAGACAGGCCGCGTGCTTCAATAATGGCGGCACCGCGTTTGCCAACGGTTGGCAAGAAGGTATTGCGGTTCCATTCTTCGTCGTTGATCATGTCTTTGACCGATTGGCCGTCGATGGTGGCGAAGCGGTAATCGGCATACATGGTGGGCGAGTGATTGCCCCAGACCACCATGTTTTCGATGGCGGCTACCGGTTTGCCGGTTTTGGCAGCGACTTGCGACAGGGCGCGGTTGTGATCCAGGCGCAACATGGCGGTGAAATTTTTCGATGGCAGATTCGGGGCCGATTTCATGGCGATATAGGCATTGGTATTGGCCGGGTTGCCGACCACCAGTACTTTGACATTGCGCGATGCGACTGCATCGAGTGCCTTGCCTTGCACCGTGAAGATCTGGGCATTGGCTTCCAGCAAATCCTTGCGTTCCATGCCAGGGCCGCGTGGACGGGCACCCACCAGCAGGGCGCAGTCGATATCCTTGAATGCGGTCATCGGGTCAGAGTGTGCCGTCATGCCGGCCAGCAGCGGGAAGGCGCAGTCATCGATTTCCATCATCACGCCTTTGAGCGCTTTTTGCGCTTTTTCATCGGGGATTTCGAGTAATTGCAGAATGACTGGTTGGTCTTTGCCTAACATATCGCCGTTAGCGATGCGAAATAGTAAAGAATAACCAATTTGACCGGCGGCACCGGTAACTGCAACGCGCATGGGGGCTTTTGTCATGATGAATCTCCAAAATGAAAATGAACGTCTATACTGAGAAACTTGGAAGAGGGTGATCCGGTTTGAAATCAGTTCAAAATTGCTGCAAGAACGCAATGATACCTTTGAACGCTGTGCGATGGCGCGCAAATGCGCATTTCGTGCGTAATTTCCTGCCGGTTTTGCCGTAGCTGCGGTCAGGCAACTGGCTGGTGCGGCCTGTTTTAGCGTGAAAATGGGCTTGGTGGCCCGTAGCTGGCCTGGCGCAGCCGGCCTTGCATCGGATTTTGGGAGGGCAGGGCGGGCGCATTATAGTCAGCTTTGGTTTCTCCGTCAATTGATATCTTATGTCTTATATAAGATACGTTTATGAGTCTGGTTTAGAGTGTTTCTTACTGGACGATTGTCTGCTTTTATGGTGAAATGTCGCGCTATGAATAATGACCAAACCCACCTTTCCGCGCCCGCCACCGGGGTCGCTGCCGATAGTGCAGCGGCGGCGGTTGTTGTACCAGCGGCCGCTAATGCAAGCCCGGGTTTGGCGGCAGTACCGGCGTTCAGCCCGCTATACCGGCAAATCAAGGGTTTGATTACCCAGAGCCTGCAAAGCGGCGAATGGAAGCCCGGTGACTTGATCCCCAGCGAAATGGAATTGGCGGCGCGCTACAAGGTGAGCCAGGGTACGGTACGCAAGGCCATTGATGAGCTGGCGGCTGAAAACCTGGTATTGCGGCGGCAAGGCAAGGGCACTTTTGTGGCAACGCATCATGAAGCGCGCGCCCAGTTCCGTTTTTTGCGTCTGATGCCCGATAATGGCGGGCAAGTTTATCC
>JBDLSU010000474.1:0-4356 GCA_039799405.1 Pseudomonadota bacterium
GCTACGCATTTTCTGCAGCAGACCGCCCAATTCCGACAGTGCGCTGCTGGTGTCACCGAGTGCACTATTGAGATGTTGCGCGCCTTGCTCCAACCGCGTCCTGACACGTTGTAACAGATCAATTGATTGCTGCACCTCTTGCAAGCACTGCGCATCAAGCTGCGCCAGTTGGCGCTGGTATTGCGCTTCGGTGCGGGCGCTACTGCTTTGCCAGGACAGTTGCAATGCGCAGGCGCGGTTGGCGGCTTCGCGGCTGTGGGTTTTCTTGCGCGCTAAAATGGCCTGACGGGCATAACGGTAAGCCTGGGTTGGCAAGCCAGCGCGTTCGCTGGCGTTGGCCAGCGATTCCAGCAGATCAGGGGTGACGATGAAGCCTTCCACGCTTTCTGCCAGTGCCAGCGCGCGCTGCAGGTAATGCAGCGCGGCATTCGGTGCTTTCATCTCGGGTGGCGGACGCAGGCGGTGCGCGGTGTGGATGTCGGCCAATACCTGCAGCGCGGCAATCGCCGGTTCATGTGCGCCCTGCGCCAGTTCCAGCGCTGACCCGGCTGCATCCAGCGCCGCTTGGGCTTGCCCCAGTTGCAGCAGGGCCTGACTTTGGCCCCGGCGCGCCAGCGATTGCAGTTGCGGCTGGCCCAGCGCATCGGCCTTCTCGACCATGGTAGTGAAGGCTTCCAGCGCCGCATCAGCTTGCTTGCAATCGAGCTCGGCATCGCCCAGATAACTGAGCGTAATCACCGAATTGCGCGAGGCCGCCTGCGGTGCCAGCAGCGCCAGCGCTTCGCGCAACATATTGCGCGCCGCTTCCGGCCGTTGCAAATGGCGTAGTGTCAGCGCGGTTTGCGCCAGCGCGGCCCCCAGCACGGCGGGCCAGCCAGCCTGACGCGCCAGATCCAGGCCCCGCTGCATCCATTCCAGCGCGGCCTGGTATTCATTCAAACTGTTGAAAGCATCACCGGCATTGGTGGCGGCGAAAACGGCGGTACGGATTTGACCACTGGCCAGGGCATGGTTCCAGGTTTCGATATTATGCAAAATCGCCGCTGCAAAATCGCCGCCCAGATTGGCGCAAGCGGCCAGAAAAAATTCGGTCTGACAGCGCGCTGCAGGATGGGTAATTTCACTACTTGCAGCAAAGCGGGTGCCCCAGCGCAGTTTGGCAGCAGGCAAATCGCGAAACGCTGCCGCTTGCGCCTGCTGCGCCTGGGCGATGCGAGTACGCACCGGATCGGCATTGGCCGCTTCCATCGCTTCCAGTTGCGCCAGTCGTTGGGGGGTATTGCCCTGAGTGTGGGCTAACAGGGAAAGCAGCCAGTGCGCATCGGCACAGCCAATGGCATCGGCTTGCAAGGTAAAGGTAGCCAAAGCGGCGTTAGCCAATGCAGCGGCGGCATCCAGTTCCAGCCCCAGCCATTTGGCCTCGCCCTGTATCAACTGCCAGCGTGCCTGGCTTGCAGCCAGCGCCAGATTGTCAAGTCCGGGATCGGGATCCGGAGCGCCGCTATTTGCCCGGCATTGATGCAGCAGCGCCTGCGCTTGCGCCACCAACGCCAAAGCGCGCTGCGTATCGCGCTGGCGCAGATGCCATGCCAGCGCGGTCAAGGCAATCAACCGCGCTTGGGCGGATGTTTGCGCCAGACTTTCCTCCAATTGAGTCAGGTCGGTATCCAGCGCAAAAATTTCCATAATCCATCACTTTTCAGCAAACGCCCGTTCGATCACAAAATCGCCCGGTGTCGAGGTATTGCCTTCAACAAAATCGCGTGCTTCCAGCATATGCTTCAGATCGCGCAACATTTCGGCACTGCCGCAGATCATGACCCGGTCTACTGCCGGATCCAGCGGCGGCACACCCAGATCTTCAAACAATTTGCCACTCTGGATCAAATCGGTCACCCGCCCGGTATTGCGCCAGGCTTCGCGCGTCACGGTCGGGTAGTAACGCAATTTGCTCGATACCATTTCCCCCAGATATTCATGGTTGGGCAAATGTTCGACCAGCAAATCGTGGTAGGCCAGCTCATCGACCTGACGCACGCCATGCACCAGAATCAACTGATCAAATTTTTCATAAATTTCCGGATCGCGCACAATGCTCATGAACGGTGCCAGGCCGGTACCGGTAGAAAGCATGTACAAACGCTTGCCCGGCAACAAATAATCTGCCACCAGTGTGCCGGTCGGCTTGCGCCCGACGATGATGGTATCGCCCACCTGGATATCTTTCAGCCGTGAAGTCAGCGGGCCGCCTTCGACCTTGATGCTCAGGAATTCGAGGTGATCTTCATAGTTGGCGCTGGCGATGCTATAGGCACGCAGCAGTGGCTTGCCGTTGACGCGCAGACCGATCATGGTGAAGTGACCATTGCTGAAGCGCAATGCCGGGTCGCGTGTGGTGGTAAAGGAAAACAAGCGGTCTGTCCAGTGGTGTACACTCAGAACTTTTTCTTCGCCCATTGTACTCATAGTGGATTCATTATCCTATTCAGTAAAAAACCGGTTAGCAGATAGAAAGCAAGCGCCAACAGCCCATACCAGGTAGCGCATGGTTGCTCACTTTTACGCAAAACCACGATTTTACCTGTTTCATTGATGATTTACGTCATTATGGCGCAAACATGCCATTTTATTACCAGCAAGCAGGCGGAAATGGTTGCCTGACATACAGACAGCCATACAAATCTGCCTACCATTCTTGATACAATGCATCACCTGCCGCTGCTTGGCCTCTGGCCCGGATCGGGCACACATTTGCTCTACCCATTTTCAGGAATTACCATGGCCTTACAATATCAGATCATCCCCGTCACCCCGTTCGCACAAAACTGCACCCTGCTATGGTGCGATCAAACCATGCAAGGCACCTTGATTGATGCTGGTGGCGATTGCGCCAAACTGCTGGCAGCAGTGAGCAAAGCCGGGGTCACCATCACCAAACTGGTACTGACCCACGGCCATCTGGATCATGTGGGCGGTGTGCTGGAACTGGCGCAGCATTTTGGTGTGGCAATTGAAGGCCCGCAAAAAGAGGAAAAGTTTTGGCTCGATATGCTGCCACAACAATCAACCATGTTCGGCTTTCCGCCCGCCAAGGCCTTCGCGCCGCAGCGCTGGCTGGAACCGGGTGATACGGTTCAGATCGGCAATTTGCAGTTGGAAGTGCGCTATTGCCCTGGCCATACACCGGGCCATGTGGTGTTCGTTCACCACGACAGCAAATTGGCGATTGTCGGCGATGTGCTATTCCACGGCGGCATAGGCCGCACCGACTTCCCGCGGGGCAATCATCAGGATTTGCTGGATTCGATCCAAAGCCAATTATTTTCCCTGCCGGATGAGTACCGCTTTATTCCCGGGCATGGACCGATGTCGTCGATTGGTTGGGAGAAAGTACATAACCCGTTTGTGGGCAAGTTTGGCTAAATTAGCTGAATTCTTTACTTGTATGTGGTAAATTTACTGTTAATATAACCAGTATCAAAAACCACCGACGGTGCCCAAATGAACCAACCGCTACTTGATCCGCATAACGACGTGGTGTTCAAATTGCTGTTCGCCACCTCCCTACCCCTCCTGACCGACCTGATCAACGCCGTGCGCAACGGTGCCGAGCCGATAACGGTGCTTGACATCCTCAACCCGCGCATTGAACCAGAACATATCCAGGGCAAGTTTGTCATCCTCGACATTTTGGCTAAAGACCATGCCGGGCAGTATCTCAACATCGAAATGCAAGTACAGCAGCACGAAAAGTGGAGCCAGCGCAGCATGTATTACCTGGCAAAAACCCTGGTCGGCCAATTAAAGTCCGGCGAACAATATGCCTCGCTCAAACCCGTGATCGGGATTCATTTGCTGGGTTATCGACTCTTTCCCGAGCCAGACCAGGCAATCTGGTGTTTTGAGATGCGCGACCGCGCCCGGCCAAACATTTTGCTGGGTAGCGAACTACAATTAAACTTGATAGAATTGCCCAAGGCTGATCGTTTGGCCAAACGACACACATTAACACCCACACCCGATTCTGCGCTCAACGCCTGGATCACCTGGTTTGAGCATTGGAAGGACGACAACATCATGAACCAGATTGCCCATCCCCCGGTATTGGAAGCCTTGCAGCGGCTTAAAAGCCTGTCAGCCGACGACGAAACCCGCCGCTTGGCCGAAGCACGCGAGCTGGCTTTATTCACAGAGCGCATTGAAATCGACGCGGCCGAAGCACGCGGCGAGGCACGAGGTGAAGCACGCGGTGAGGTGCGAGGGGAAGCACGTGGTGAGGCAAAAGCCATGGAGAAAGCGGTCAAGCAATTGATGTCGAATGGCATGACGGAAGCCCAAGCACGATCCTTGTTGGGT
>JBDLSU010000475.1:0-3158 GCA_039799405.1 Pseudomonadota bacterium
CGCCTCTTGCATCAGGGTGTGATTGGTGTAGGAGAAGGTGTTTTGGGTAATCTGCCACGCTTGTGGCCACGGCAGATGATATTCATCCAGCAAAATGCGCAGCAATTCCGGCACCGCCAGCGTGGGGTGGGTGTCGTTCAAATGAATCGCCACCTTGTTGGCAAACTGGTTCCAGTCGGTATGCGTCATCAAAAAGCGCCGTACCAGATCCTGCATGCTGGCGCTGCAGAAAAAATATTCCTGACGCAAGCGTAATTCACGACCAGCCAGGCTGGAGTCATCCGGATACAACACCCGGCTGACATTTTCCGAGTGATTTTTTTCTTCCACCGCCTGCATGTAATTGCCCTGGTTGAAAGCGGCCAGATTCATCTCGGCGCTGGCTTTGGCTGACCACAGGCGCAGGGTATTGGTGGCCTGGGTGGCGTAGCCGGGCACGATGCTGTCATACGCCATGGCTTGCACCACTTCCGCCGCTTGCCAGTGATAGCGCTCGCCATCTTGCGTTACGCTGCCACCAAAACCGACCTGGTATTGCACTTCTGGCCGGGGGAATTCCCATGCGTTACCGCTGCTGAGCCAATAATCCGGCGTTTCGACCTGCCGTCCATCGACTATTTGCTGCTTGAACATACCATAGTCGTAGCGGATGCCATAACCGAATCCGGCCACACCCAGGGTCGCCATCGAATCCAGAAAGCAAGCCGCCAGACGGCCCAGGCCACCATTGCCGAGCGCCGCATCCGGTTCTTGTTCGGCCAGCAAATCGAGGTCTTGCCCCAGTTCTTGCAGAGCCTGTTTCAGATTGTCATGCAACTCCAGCGCCAGCAGTGCATTGCTGAAAGTACGACCCATCAAAAATTCCATCGACAGGTAATACACGCGCTTGACGTCTTGCGCATATTGGGCACGGGTGGTTGCCATCCAGCGCTCGACCAGGCGCTCACGCACCGTCAAAATCGCGGCGTGCAACCAGTCTTGCGGCTGGGCGCTGGCCGGGTCTTTGCCGATGCTGTACACCAGTTGGTTGGCTAGCGCCAGTTTCAGCGCGGGGACATCGTTGCTGCGGGGTTCCGGGTGGAAGGCCGGCTTGGGTGAGGCTGGGGTCATGTCAAACTCCGGTCGCGCTGGGCTGCTGGTGGGGGGAGGGTGGTGGCAAGTTGCTGATAAATGTCGAAATACGCGCTTGCCGCAGCGTGCCAGCCAACTTGCTGACGCATGGCGCATTGCTGAACCTGTAAAAAATCAGGGCGGCGTCGATACAGCGCAAAAGCGCGGCGCACGGCGGCGTCGAAGGCAGCCGCATCAAAGTGCGAAAACACCACGCCGGTGGCGCAATCGGCATCCAGATTTTCCAGGCTGCAATCATTCACGGTGTCGGCCAATCCCCCAACCCGATGCACCAGCGGCAGGGTGCCATATTGCAAGCCATACAGTTGGGTCAAGCCACACGGCTCAAAGCGCGATGGTACCAATATAAAATCGGCTGCTGCCATCACCTGATGGGCAAAATTTTCATCAAAACCCAGCTTGAGCGTGAAGGCGTGCGGGTTGGCTGCTGCGGCGCTGGCGAAGGCGTGTTCCAGATCCGGCTCGCCACTGCCCAGCATCACCAATTGACCGCCCTGGCGCAACAGCGCATCGAGTCCCTGCAGCAACAAATGCAAACCCTTTTGTTCGGTCAGGCGGCTGACCACCGCAAATAGCGGTGCATCCGGGCGTTGTGCCAGACCATACTCCTGCTGCAACTGCGCTTTGCAGATGGCTTTGCCCGTCATATTGGCGGCATCATACTTGGCGGGGATGGCCGGATCATGTTGCGGGTGCCAGATGGCGGCATCGACGCCATTCAAAATGCCGTTCACATCCTGCTGGCGCAGGCACAGCAAGCCATCGAGTCCGCAGCCTTGTTCCGGCTGCAAAATCTCGCGCGCGTAAGTGGGGCTGACGGTGCAGATTTTGTCGGCAAAAAACAATCCGGCTTTCAGGTAAGACACCTGATTATAAAATTCCACGCCTTCCATATCATCAAATTGCGGCGGTAAGCCCAGTTGCGCGAACAGGGATCGGGAAAAAATACCCTGATAGGCCAGGTTATGAACTGTCATGACACTGGCGGCCAGCTTGCGCCCACTGCCGTATTCCACTGCGCGCAAATAGGCAGGGGCCAAACCAGCATGCCAATCGTGGCAATGCAAAACACCGGGTTGCCACCTGGCATCAAGGCCATCGGCCAGGCGCACCGCTACCCAGGCCAGCAAAGCAAAGCGGGCATGGTTATCGATGTAGGGCTGGTGTTTGGTATCGGTATAGGGATTGCCTTCGCGCTGATAAAAGGGTGGGTAGTCAATCACATAGCAGGGCGTGCCATTGGGCAGTTGGCCCAGCCATAACCCGGGTGAGCATGTGGGGGCACCGAGGAAGGGCGGCGCGGCTTCGATGGCGGTAATTTTTTCAAGCTGGGTCAAACCCGCCAAAATTACCGGAAAACCCGGTAGCAGCAAGCGCGCATCCACCCCCAGCGCGCGCTGCGCTTGCGGAAGCGCTGCCGTCACATCGGCCAGGCCACCGGTTTTGAGCAAGGGAAAAACTTCGCTGCAAACATGCAAGACGTTCCGGCCAGCTTTGCTGTCGCTCATACCAGCATCCCGGGCGTGACCAGCACTACGCCATTTTCGGTGCGATAAAACCGTTTGGCATCGAGTTCGGCATCTTCGCCAATCACGGTGCCAGGGGGAATGATGCATCCGCGATCAATGACCACTTTGCGCAGGCGGCAGTTACTGCCGATCTCCACCTTCGGCAAAATCACGGCTTGATCGATATTGCAAAATGAATGGATACGCACGCTGGAAAACAATACGCAATTGGACACATACGAACCCGACACAATGCAGCCGCCTGAGACCAGCGTATTGACGGTTTGGCCGTGCATACCGTTTTGATCCGGTACAAATTTGGCCGGTGGCAGTTGTTCCTGATAGGTCCAGATCGGCCAGTCTTTGTCGTACAAATTCAGTTCCGGCACAACCGAGCCCAAATCCAGATTGGCGGCCCAGAATGCATCGACCGTACCCACATCGCGCCAGTACGGCGCTGCGCCATAGGGCACGCTGGACATGCCAAACGGATGGGCGTTGGCGCGCCCCTCCGAAACG
>JBDLSU010000476.1:0-3927 GCA_039799405.1 Pseudomonadota bacterium
GTTTGCGCCTGCAGCGGTGCTTGCCGCCGGACTACAGGTGCATGTGAAGGACGCCAGTGGACAGCCAGTCGCCGATGCGGTGGTGTATGCCGAATCGGCCACAGCACAAACCCTGAGCAAACCCGCAGCCGGAGTCGAAATCCAGCAAAAAGATCGCAAGTTTCTGCCTTTGGTGACCGTTATTCAAACCGGCAATCAGGTTTTGTTTCCAAATAACGACAGCGTGCGCCACCACATCTATTCCTTTTCCCCCGCCAAAAAATTTGAACAAAAACTGTACTCGGGTTCCGCCGCAGCACCGGTGGTCTTTGACAAAGCCGGGGTAGTGGTGCTGGGCTGCAATATCCACGACAAAATGCTGGCCTATGTGTATGTGGTCGATACCCCGTATTTTGGCAAAACCGATGCCAGTGGCAAGTTCAGGCTGGAACAACTGCCCGCCGGTAAATATAGCGTCAAAGTGGCGCACTACCACACCGTCAGCAGTGGTGCCGTGGCTGAACAAAGCGTGCAAGTGAAGGGCGATGGCGACGTGTTGCATTACAAGCTGAGCCTGAAACCCGAAGTCAAGGCACGCCCGGCCGATTACGATTACGAATACACGCGTTAAGGGCCAGCATGCAATTTAAAAGCCTGGAACGGCGCATTCTTTCGCTGTTTTTAATCCTGCTGGTGACCATTCAACTGCTGGTGCTGGCAGTGATGAGTTATGGTATTGCCAAAAATGCACGCGCCTCAATTCAGGCCGAGCTGGATGTGGGTGCGCGGGTGTTGCAGACCACCCTGCAGGGCAAATCGAATACCCTGACTTCCGGTGCCACCTGGCTGGCGCAAGATTATGGCTTTCGCCAGGCCATTGCCGCAGGCGATCCGGAAACCCTGACTTCCGCCCTGATCAACCACGGCGAACGGATTAAAGCCGCCTTTACCGTGTACTTTGACAGCGAACGCCAGTTGCGCGGTTCTTCGGTAAAAAACCCGGCCCAACTGGTGCAACTGGTACTACCGTTGCTGGATCAGGCGGCCCAGGCCGATGGCGTCGGCACGATGGGGCTGGTTGATCGCCAGGTGATGCAAGTGGTGGTGGTGCCAGTCAAAGCGCCGCTGCTGATCGGTTGGGTAGTGATGGCGTTTCCGGTAGATGATGCCATGGTGCGCGAGATTCGCTCGCTGTCCGGTTCGGAGCTGACTGTTTTCAGCAGCGCTGGCCGGGTTCAGGCCAGCACCCTGAATGTAGATGCAGTATTGCCGCAATTGCAGGGCTTGAGCAGCCAGACTCGCAGCTTGCGCAGTATGATGATCGGCGACAATGAATACAGTGTGCTGCATGTGCCACTGGATCGTCGTGGTGAGTTCCATGCCGTATTGATGCGCTCGGTCAGTGCTGCCTTGCAACCGTATTTGCGTCTGCAGTGGTGGTTTATCGGCTTCACCGTACTGGCCCTGCTGCTCGGTAGCGCCGCCTGCCTGGTGACCGCCAAGCGGATTGCACAACCGTTGAAACAACTGACCGAAATTGCGGTGCGCTTGGGTAAAGGCGATTATTCGGCCCAGATTTCTTTCCGTCGCGCCGATGAAATTGGCGCGCTGGCCACAACCTTTACCACCATGCAAGCCGGGATCGCGCAACGCGAACTGGAAATCAGTCGTCTGGCGTTCTGGGATGGCTTGACCGGTTTGCCCAATCGCCAGCAATTTAGCCGCCTGCTCGATGAAGCCCAGGCCCCCGCTAAGCCAGCAGCAGGCGACGGTAGCGCAGACCGGGCGGCAAACGACCATGCGGGCAGTGTGCTGATGCTGGATCTGGATCGCTTTAAAAATGTGAATGATGTGTTGGGGCACGCCGTTGGTGATGCCTTGCTGACCCGCTTGGCAGAACGCTTGCAGGCGCAATTGGCCAAGGTATGGCCGGATTCGGTATTGGCGCGTTTTGGTGGCGATGAATTTGCGATCTTGCTGCGCCATTGCCAGCCAGAGCAGGCCGGGCAGGTGGCGCAGCAGGTGTTGCAAGCGCTGGAACAGCCTTTAACGGTGGAGGAGCAGACCGTTGATGTTGGTGCTGGCTTGGGCATCGTATTATTTCCCGAACATGGCACTGATTCGGCCAGCTTGTTAAAGCTGGTGGAAGTGGCGATGTACCATGCCAAGGCGCATAACAGCGGCGCCGTATTCTACGACAGCAAAATTGACACCTCCAGCGCGCAAAACCTGTCATTGCTGACCGAGCTGCGCCACGCCCATGAAAACAATCAATTTCGCCTGTATGCCCAGCCCAAATTGTCATTTGCCACCGGGCAGGTGGTGGGCATTGAAGCGTTGGTACGCTGGGTGCGCGCCGATGGCAAGATGGTATTTCCCGATCAGTTTATTCCGTTTGCCGAGCAAACCGGCTTTATCCGGGTGTTGACACGCTGGGTTTTGCAAGAATCTGCCGCCATGTGCCAGAAATGGCAAGCCCAGGGATTGCATTTGAAGGTATCAGTCAATTTATCGACCCGTGATTTGCTGGATCAGGATTTGCCACAAAAATTTGCCGAAATTTTGCAGCGCTATCAGTTGCAGCCGCAGTCGTTCTGTCTCGAAATTACCGAAAGTGCGATCATGGATGATCCACAACGAGCCCAGCAAACCTTGCAACGTCTGCATGAAATGGGCGTGGATTTATCGATTGATGATTTTGGCACCGGTTATTCTTCATTGGCCTATTTGAAGCGCTTGCCAGTGAATGAATTGAAGATCGATAAATCGTTTGTGCTGAATATGGCAAATGACCCGGGCGATACCAAAATCGTGCGCTCCACGATTGATCTGGGGCATATCATGGGCCTGCGGGTGGTGGCAGAAGGCATTGAAAACCTGGAAGTGTGGCATTTGCTGGCACAACTGGGCTGCGATCAGGGCCAGGGCTATTTTATGAGCAGACCAATTCCGGCAGATCAATTACCAGGCTGGATTGCGGGGTGGAAGGCTCCCGAAGCCATGCTATAAGCGCATTATCCGGAACACGCAGGCCGTGCCCCTATCGGGCTAATATCCATTGCAACAGAGCCTTGACATCCCCGGCAGGCACATGGCTTTGCGGCGGCATGGCGATCTCGCCCCAGGTGCCGCTGCCGCCATTTTGCATTTTCAACGTCAATTTCCCCAACGCATCCTGCTGGTTGCGGTATTTTGCGGCGATGGCGGCAAAAGCCGGGCCGACCAATTTTTCTTTCCCGGCATGGCAACCGTTGCAAGCATATTGCTGCGCCAGTGCCGCACCGGGATGGGGCAGGGCGGCGGCCGCTACGTTGCTGCTGTTGGCTTTGTCGGATGCACTCGCGGTATCCACCCCACGATTCGGCCCAATACTGCGCTGCTGTAGCGCCAAATTGCCATGCGCATTGCGCGCACTGGCGGGCAGGAAAGAGCGCACTTCGGTGCCAACCGCACAATTTTGCATGCAAGCCACATTCACCACATCGCCCTTGCCATTCACCTGCCACATGCCATGATTGCGCTGCAAGCCATGGCGGTTGGGCAGTTGCACCTGGGCGATGTTTTTATCGGACAGCACAAAATCGTCCGGCACGATATCGCCCAAATTCAAAATATACGCCGTCACCGCATACACCTGATCGTTGGACAAGGTTTTCGGCGCATTCCACGGCATGGCACGGCGGATGTAATCGAACAGGGTCGAGAGCGTTGCCAGCTTCATCAGGCTGCTGCGTTGCGGCTGGCTGTTATTCGCCAGCGCCGCCACCCGGCCACTGACGATATCAGCCCTGGTGGTGCCACCGGTAATCGGGGTAAACACCTGATTCGATTCGCCAAAGCTGCCATGGCAACTGGCGCATTGCGCCTCCCACACCACCTGGCCCTGCGCCACGCTGCCGGAACCGGGTGGCAAGCCTTGCCAGTCCGGGCGCACGTCGATATTCCAGG
>JBDLSU010000477.1:0-6586 GCA_039799405.1 Pseudomonadota bacterium
GAATAGCGAGGCAAGTTGCCCCATGCTCTCACTTATATCAACCTGCTCGGTAATATCTTGCTGCAAAAACATTTCAATTTGCCCCATCAGGCTGATGGCCTGATCCAGTACCGGGTCGCTGCCAGCGGCGTAAGCGCCGACGCTGATCAAATCGCGGATGCGCTGGTAGCGCGAATACAGTTGTTTGAGCTGGCGCGCCATTTTTTGATGCTGTGGGCTGGTGATATTGTGCATGGCGCGACTGATCGATTGTTCGATATCAATCGCCGGGTAGTGCCCGGCTTCGGCCAGTTGGCGGTTGAGCACAATGTGCCCATCCAGAATCGCACGGGCGGCATCGGCAATCGGGTCTTGTTGGTCATCGCCCTCGGTCAGCACGGTATAAAACGCGGTGATTGAGCCACCGCCATGGTCGGCATTGCCCGCGCGTTCCACCAGCACCGGCAGTTTGGCAAACACTGAAGGGGGGTAGCCCTTGGTGGCGGGTGGTTCGCCAATGGCGAGCGCAATTTCGCGTTGCGCCATGGCATAGCGGGTGAGCGAGTCCATGATCAACAATACGCTCTTGCCCTGGTCGCGGAAAAATTCGGCAATTGCAGTGGCATAGGCCGCGCCTTGCAAGCGCATCAGTGGCGGGGTGTCGGCCGGGGCGGCCACCACGGCAGAACGTGCCAGACCTTCCGGGCCGAGAATTTGTTCGATGAATTCTTTCACTTCGCGACCCCGCTCGCCGATCAGACCGACCACGATCACATCGGCGGTGGTATAGCGCGCCATCATGCCCAGCAACACACTTTTACCGACGCCGGAACCGGCGAACAAACCCAGGCGCTGGCCGCGCCCGACGGTGAGCAGGGTATTGATGGCGCGCACGCCGACATCCAGCGGTTCGGCAATCGGCGCGCGGCCCAGCGGGTTGGCCGGGCGGGTATGGATCGAGGCGCTGTGCTGGCTGTGCAGTGGCCCGAGTTGATCGAGCGGGCGGCCTGCGGCATCGACTACCCGGCCCAATAGTTCTGGCCCGACCGGCAGGTGGCGTGCCAGATCGCTGGGGCGACGCCGTGGCAGCAAAGGCTGGCCGGGGCGACTGAGCGGCTGGCTGGTTTCGACCGGAAACACGGTGGTGCCGGGCACAATGCCTTCGATTTCGGTTTGCGGCATCAAAAACAGCCGTTCATTATCAAAGCCGACCACTTCGGCATGTACCAGCGAGCCATTCGGCAGCGGAATGGTGCAGGCGGCACCGACTGGTAACTTCAGGCCGACCGCTTCCATCACCAGTCCGGCGACCCGGGTCACGCGACCGCTGACTTGCAGGCTTTCGCGCTGGGAACTGACTTCCTGGCATTGCTGCAAATAACCACGCCAGACCCCGGTGTGATGGCTACCGGCATCGTCACCCCAATCGGTATCGCCAGCGTCCGTGGCAGCGTTGACGGTGGCGTTCATGGCAGCCAACTGACATCTTTGCCGAGCGAGCTGGCCAGTCGCTGCCAGCGCGTGGTCAGACTGGCGTCGAGGTGGTTGCTGGCGGTATCGATCAGACAACCGCCGCGTTCCAGTTTGGCGTCTTCCAGCAAGCGCCAGCCACTTTTTGCCAGTTCTTCGCCGATGTGTTCTTGCACCAGCAGCAAATCTTCCGGGTTCAGATGCAATTGCGCAGGTTGTTGCAAATTGGGCAGGTGGTCAATCGCATCTCGAATCAGGGCCACGATCAATTCCGGTTTGATCGTCAGTGTGGTTTTGAGCATGGCTTTGGATAAATCCAGCGTCAGTGCCAGCAAATCATTGGCGATATTTTCATCGGCTGCCGTGACGGCGCTGGCAAACGACGCTGCCAGCGCGCGCAGCGCCACCAGTTCTTGCCCGGCCTGGGCCTGACCTTCGGCCAGAGCCTGGGCGCGGCCCTGGGCAAAGCCTTCGTCGTAGCCTTGCTGGTAGCCGTTTTGCTTGCCTTCGTTAAAACCCTTGTATTTGGCTTCGACCTTGATGCGCGCCACTTCTTCGGCCGTCGGCATGGGAATGACCGGCTTGCGCGCCGCCACCGCACTTGGGCGCTCGTCGCCGAAAGAGGTCATCTCCCAGCGTTGATAGGCCGATAGCTGCTCCTTGGGTACCAGATTATCAAACGAACGAGTCATCGCCCTTGCCTCCTAACACAATCTGACCTTCGTCGGCCAGACGGCGAACGATTTGCAGGATTTGTTTCTGTTGCGATTCGACTTCGGACAGTCGCACCGGCCCTTTCGATTCCAGATCTTCGCGCATCATTTCGCTGGCGCGCTGGCTCATGTTCTTGAAGACTTTTTCGCGCAAATCGACCGAAGCACCTTTGAGCGCAATGATCAGCATTTCCGACTGTACTTCACGCAGCAGCAACTGGATGCCACGGTCGTCGATATCGATAATGTTGTCGAACACGAACATTTCATCCATGATTTTTTGCGCCATGTCGTTGTCGTAATTCTTGATGTTATCCATCACCGACTGCTCGTTTTCACCGCTCATGAAGTTGAGAATTTCAGCCGCTGCGCGCACCCCGCCCAGTGACGATTTCTTGATGTTTTCATTGCCCGACAGCAGCTTGGTCAGCACGTCGTTGAGTTCGCGCAGCGCCGCCGGTTGCACCCCGTCCAGGGTGGCGATGCGCAGCACGGCGTCATTGCGCAGACGGTCGGTAAAGTGGCCCAGAATTTCGCAGGCCTGATCGCGCTCCAGATGCACCAGAATGGTGGCAATAATTTGCGGATGCTCGTTTTTGATCAGTTCCGCTACCGACGACGAATCCATCCACTTCAGGCTTTCGATGCCGCTGGCGTCTTTGCCGCCCAAAATTCGTGACAGCAACACCGAGGCTTTGTCGTCGCCCAGCGCCTTGGTCAGCACCTGGCGGATATATTCATCTGAATCCAGGCCGACGGTGGAATTGAGTTCGGTCTGGGCGATAAAGCTGTCCAGCACATCGACCACCTGTTCATGCGCAATACCCTTCATTTTGGCCATTTCGGCACCGAGCTTGAGTACTTCACGCGGGCCAAGAAACTTCATCACTTCGGCCGCTTCATATTCGCCCAGTGCCAGCATCAGGATCGCGGCTTTTTGGATTCCAGACTCATTCATTTGTACCCACCCATGCTTTCACGACGTTGGCAACAATCCGTGGATCTTCCTTGGCCATGTTTTTCGCCATTTGCAAGTTCTCACGATACCCCTGGTGCAGTTTCGCTTCCATTTCCTGTAGTGCCGAGGTTTCTTCGACTTCCTCCGGCGTTGGTTCCGGTTCTTCCTCTTCTTCTTCCGGCGGCTCGGGTGGCGAAGTAATTTCTTCCAGCTTGCGGAACACCGGACGCAGCAGCGGCAGCAGGATTTTGAAGAACAAATACGCGGTGATGATTACGGTTAATAATACCCGGCCGATTTCCTTGGCCAACTCAATGTTTTCCTTGTCTTTCCACCATGGAATCGGCACTGGCACCGGATCCGGTTTATCGACCCCGTCAAACGGCGTATTCAAGACGCTCAGTGTATCACCACGTTCTTTGTTGAAGCCCATGGCTTCCTTGACCAGATCGGTAATCTGGGCTTTTTCGGCATCCGTCAGCGCCTTGATCGTGACTTTGCCCTTGGCATCAACCATGCGTTTGTAGTTGACGATGACGGCGACCGACAAGCGGCGCAAGCCACCCATGCCTTGCTGGGTATAGCGGATGGTTTTATCGACTTCAAAATTGGTGGTCGAGTCTTTGCGGGTGGTGCCATTGCTGGTGCTGTTGGCCGTGCCGGTCGGGGTGCCAGTCGTGCCGGGGGTGCCAGCAGCAGGGGCGGTAATCGGGGCGGTGGCCGGGGTAGGGGGCTGATTGGTGAGCGCTCCGGGCACACCGCTGGCAATGCTGCCGGTGCCATTGATCGATTCACTGGTTTGTTGGCTACGCACCGAGGCGGCCGCTGGCGGTTGATTGGGCCGATAGGTTTCGGCGGCTTGTTCCATCTGGGAAAAATCGACATCGGCGGTGGCTTCGGCACGCACATTATTGTTGCCGACAATTGGCAATACGATCGATTCCACCTGCTTGGCAATATTCATTTGCAGTTGCTGCACATATTTGAGCTGGTTGGGGTCGAGGTTTTTGGCATTTTTGTTCATGTCCGACACCAGGCTGCCATTTTGGTCAACCACCGTCACATTCGATGCCAGAAGTTCCGGTACGCTGCTGGCGACCAGATGCACAATCGCGCTGACCTGGGGTTGATCCAGGGTGCGGCCAGGGTGCAGGTTGAGTAAGACCGAGGCAGTGGGTTTTTGCTGGTCGCGCACGAACAGCGAGGGCTTGGGCATGGCCAGATGCACGCGTGCGTTTTGCACTGCTGCCAGCGATTGCACCGAACGCGCCAATTCACCTTCCAGCGCGCGTTGATAATTGACTTGCTCGGCAAATTGCGAAATCCCGAGTTTTTGATTTTCCATCACTTCAAAGCCGACATTTCCGCCCTTGGGCAAGCCCTGTGCCGCCAGCTTCAGGCGCACATCATGCACTTGCTCGGATGGAATCAAAATCGCCACGCCGCCATCGGCATATTTATATGGCACATTCATTTGCTGCAGCGCAGCCACAATCGCACCACCATCGCGGTCGGAGAAATTGGAAAACAACACCTTGTAGACCGGGGCGGAGGACCACAGCCAAAGCCCGACAATGATGGCCGAAACGGTAGCGACCGCAATACCCCAAAGGAAATTCTTGCCCAGTGGCGTATCAAAAAAGCCGGGAGCGGCCGGAGGCGTCATGAGTTCCTGATCTGCTGCTGCCATGATGTGCTTCCAATCTGGTGGTTAATCATATTGCCGGAAGTAAATATCATCATACTCTCCGGTCTGCCATTAGAACAGTGTTGCCTGATTTTATAAAGCTTGCCGCAATCGGTTTGCCTTTGCTGGCGGGTCCGGGGGATGGTCAATCATCCTCAAGGCACCGCAAAAAATGCTGACAGATTGCGCTTTGATTTTCATTATGCAAGAAGCCGGGCGATTTTAAAGGCCGGAACAGAGGCCGATTTTCCGCTTTGCTTGACGCAGGCTGAAGCAGCCAGCCTGATATTGTGTCAGGGTAGGCTGGTTGCCGGGTACAGGACGAAGGAGTGAAATCATGAAAGCTGGTGGAATTGATGGTGGCAGGATCGAAGCCATGCTGGCGCAACTGAAGGCGGCAGCGGGTGCGGCACAAGCGCGCCCGGCCGGATTGGAATCGCCACTGCAGGCCCCCGTTGCTACTGGTACACCCAAGGTGAATTTTGCTGACGCACTGAAATCACAACTTGATTCCGTGGCAGGTCTGCAAGATCGCGCCAAGAAGCTGGAAAGCGATTTTACCCTGGGTGATGACCGGGTCAATCTGTCTGACGTGATGATTGCCGGGCAAAAAGCCGGTATTGCGTTTCAGACCACGCTGCAAGTGCGAAACAAGCTGGTGGCGGCTTACCACGATGTGATGAATATGCAGGTATAAAGCGATACAAGTTAAGGCGCGCTTCAGGCCAGCCCGTTCAGGCGCGAATTGCGGTCGCGTTCCAGTTTGGTAATGTAGCGCTGAACCCGGTCCAGCATCTGGCGCGGAATTTGATGGAACTGGCAGCCCAGGCGGCGGTTGACCTTGCCATTGAGCAGTTTCATGTCATGCGAACTGCGAATCTGTAGCGCACAAGTTACCATTCCCAGCGCTGGCAAATCAATGCGGCAATCTTCGTAAATTTTGCCGATGGTATTGTCGAGTATCATTTTGTCATCAAGAATGGCAATCCCGCCGCCACTGATATCGGCCAGTGGAAATGCCAGGTTGCCACCGCCGAGCTCGGATGGCATTGGTATCACGCAACGCACCGGATTGGTCATCGGCGTGTCCATGCGATATAACTCGCGCCGTTGCAAGCGGATCAGGGTGGCGGGGATATCAAAATTGAAGGCCGGACGCCCATCATAATCACATTTGTCAACGCCATCAGTGGAAAACAGGATGCGAATTTTATCGAGCGTGGTTTCAAAGGTCAGGCGGCGCGCTGCCAGAATGCGGGCATTTTGTTCGTGATTGATCGAACAATCGATAATGACTTCTTCGTTTTCGGTATCGACATCCAGAATTGAGGTAACCGCCACATCGGCTTCACCGTTGATCAGGAGTCGCACCAATTGATTTTTGCTTTCAATGGTACGCAATAGCGCGATAATCTCCCGGCGCGACTGAACTTGGTAGTTGTGCCAATCTTCGATATCGTGGAAGGGTTTATCAGTTGCCATTATTCTGTGCCATCAGGCGTTAATTCTATCGGTTGTCGGGAAATCCGGCTTTTCGGCAACCGGGCAGGATCCGAAAAAAACCAGGTCAGTTTGTATTAGCCCGGTGGCACCGGCGGGGGCGCTGCTGGCGCTTCGGTGCCGTTCTTTTGGGCTGCTTCGATATGATATAGCCATGCCAGCAGTTCCGCAACCGCCCTGTATAAAGCGGGGGGGATATCGCGATCGAGTTCGACTTGCATCAGCAAGGCTACCAGTTCTTTCGATTGGTGGACGAACACCCCGGCCTCATTGGCTTTG
>JBDLSU010000478.1:0-4071 GCA_039799405.1 Pseudomonadota bacterium
CGACGCAGCGCAGGCGCCTCCCTACGCGCTGGATCGCGAGACGCTGGAGAACGAGGTCCGGCTCGACGCCTTCCGCGCCTCCGGCCCCGGCGGCCAGCATGTGAATAAAACCGATAGCGCAGTGCGGGCTACCCACATTGCGTCCGGTTTGTCGGTCAAGGTGCAAAGCGAGCGCAGTCAACATGCCAATAAAAAGCTGGCGGCGGCGTTGCTGGCAAGTAAATTGGCCGCCATCGCGCAAGAGCTGGAAGGCCAGAACAAGGCTGAACGGCGCATGCAACATCACCAGACTGAACGGGGTAATGCGGTGCGGGTGTTTGTGGGGCGGGAATTCAAGCCGCAAGGCAGCTAATTCTGGCGGGGTGTTTGTTAGAATGGTGCGCACCACCTGACCATCTACCCCGTTTAATTACACTATGAACCCAGCCAAAGTCGAACGCAGCCGCGTCAAATTGCTGACTGATCTGCCCAACATCGGCAAAGCCTGCGCCCAGGATTTGCAATTGCTGGGCATCCAGCAGCCGGAACAATTGATTGGCCGCTGCCCGTATCAAATGTATGATCAACTGTGCCAGATTACCCAAGTGCGCCACGACCCGTGCATGATTGATGTGTTTATTTCAGTCACGCGCTTCATGAATGGCGAAGCGCCGCAGTCGTGGTGGGCTTATACCGACGAGCGCAAACGAAAAATGGCTTAAATTGCAGGATTATTGGTTGCACTTTAGCCTTTATCCAATTATGATGAGCATCCTTCCCGCTCATCACAGCCCCCACTGGCATGCTGGCGGATTCTCAACCGCCGCCATTAGGAATTCTGCCGATGCCATCCAGTACCCCACTCCCCACACCAGGGCGCAATCATCTTTGGGCCAGCTTGCTGGCGCTGGCAGGTTTTATCTGGCTGGTGTTGCGGCTGGATGCCGGGTCGGCGGCGTTTGACCCGGTCAGCCAGGACATGCTGAGCGCGGGTAGTGTTCAATTACAGCGCATCAGCCAGGAGCGTCATCCAATGGGCAGCCGCGCACATGCGGCGGTGCAGACTTATTTGCTGGAGCAAATCAAGGCGCTTGGCTATCAGCCGCAGCTTCAAAACGCGTTCAGCCTGAACCCGAAACACCACTATGCCGCACAGATTGCAAATGTAATAGTGCGCATACCCGGCAAGCAGCCGGGCAAGGCCTTGTTGCTGGCTGGCCATTATGATTCGGTACCGAATAGCTATGGCGCTGGCGACGATGGCGTTTCCGTGGTGAATATGCTGCAAACCATGCGCCAATTAAAGCAGGGGCCGATGCTGGAAAATGATGTGATTTTCCTGTTTTCCGACGGCGAAGAAGCCGGCTTGCTGGGGGCCAGCGCGTTTACTGCCCACCATCCATGGATGAAAGATGTGGCGATGGTGCTCAATTTTGACAATCGCGGCAATAGCGGCCACCCTTTGCTGTTTGAAACCAGCGATGGCAATGCGCAACTGATCAAGCAGATGGCAAAAGCCATTCCCTGGGTACACGGCAATTCGCTGCTATTTGAAGTCTATAAAGCCATGCCCAACGGCACCGACTTCACCCGCTTCAAGCAAGCCGGGGTGGCGGGTTTGAATTTTGGCTTGATCGAAGACCCGGCCAGCTACCATACCGCCCAGGACAACCCGGCCATGCTGAGTCGCACCACCATGCAAGAGCAGGCGGCCATCATGCTGGCCCTGACACGCCAGTTTGGCAATGCCCGGCTTGACCAGTTGGCGGCAGATAACGCCATCTATTTCCATATTCCCGGGCTGGGATTGCTGCATTACCCGGCGCAGCTTGCGCCCTGGTTGGCGCTGCTGACGATTGTGCTGGCGCTGTTGTTATTGCGGCGCGAGCGCGAGCGCCAAAATGTGCGGGTAGTGCGCACCCTGTTGGCGGCACCATTGTTTGTGTTGCTGCTGGCCCTGCTAACGGTGCTTTTGCATAGTCTGTGGCAACAGGTGGAATCCTTTGCACCGGGCTTTAATACGCTGCGTGAAGTGGATGCTTCTCACCAGTTTTTGCTGGCCCGCATGTTGTTGGCAGTGCTTGCTATCGCGGGGCTGCAACGGGTTTGCCTGCGCTGGTTCACGCTGGCAGAACAGGGCTTTGGGGCGATCTGGATCTGGATATTGGCCCTGGCCGCCAGCAGCATCCTGGTGCCGGGGGTGAGTTTCATGCTGCTGTGGCCGTTGCTGGCGGTGCTGTTGTGCTGGATGGCAATCGCGTATATTCCCCGCCTGCAAACACCAACGGCGGCGCTGTGGCTGGGTTTGGTCGCCAGCGTGCCCGGCATATTGTTGTTTGTGCCAATGCTGCGTGCCTTCAATATCGCCCTGAGTTTTGGCATGTTGTTTGTGCCCTTGTGCATGATGTTGTTATTAAGTGGTATTTTGACCCCGCTACTTGGGATGCTGTTACGCAAGGCGCAGGTGTTTGCTGTGCTGCTGGTGGTGCTGGCCTGTTGCGTCGCAGGTGCCAGCAATAATACCAACTACGCCAAACTGTACCCGGAAATAAAACACTTGATTTATGCGCATAAGGTCGAACAAGCGCAGGCCTACTGGCTGTCACCGAACGACGAACCAGCACAAGAGACCCGCAAGTTGTTTTCCGGCGAAACCCGGCGCCATAGTATGAATGCCATATTTGCCAACCAACCCACGCTCCCCGACTGGCCAGTATGGCGCGCCAGCATCCAACCCTGGGCACTGACCAATACCAGCCTGGTGGTCAACAGCGATACGATTCGGGATGGCCAGCGGCAACTGGTTTTGCAACTGCAAGGCGCACCGCAAGCAGCCGGCTTGCGCCTGGATGTGGCGGGCGTTCGCGTTCAGCGTTCGATGTTGAACCAGCAACTGTTCACGGATGAGCCGCAAGAAAACTGGCATGCAAAAATCGAAGCCGTTGCTGCTACTGCTGTGCTGGTGCAGTTGCAACTGCCAGCGGGCAAACCATTCACCTTGCATATCACCGATATGTATTACAGCGTGCCGCCCGGTATCGCGAACCCGGTCACGCAAAGCAACAGCTTCAATTTTGAGGCACAGGTGATACAGACCAGGGAGTTTAAATAGGCCGACAGCAGCACCGCCAGCGCCAATTCTCCATCAGGAACAGGTACTTTTGTACCAGTATTTATTGCGCCAAATCAAGAAAAACGCTTGCCACGACATTTTTGAAGACGTATGCTTGACCTCAGTGTCCTGATTGGGCACCAACCCGTGCAAACCGCTTTGCGAGGTAAGAACATGTCAAATAGTGCAATGAAGCTTGGCGTCAAACTGCCATTAACCATTGGCACCTTGCTGTTGAGTATGGCACTGGTTGCATTGCTTGGTTTTTTCCAGCTCAACAATGCGCTCGATACCTTCGGCAATGAAGTCGCCACCAGTTGGCAACGCGAGCGTGAAGTCAATGCCATGAATTTGGCGTTTCGCGAACAGGTGCAAGAGTGGAAAAACGTCTTGTTGCGCGGTAAAAATCCGGAAAAACTGGCGCGCTATTGGGCCGCTTTTGAGAAAAAAGAACGTGATGTGGCCACCATCGCGCAAAAACTGCAAGCCGCCCTGCCCGCCTCCCCCGCCAGAGAAGCGGTAGCGCAATTCGCCGCCAAACACGCCGCCATGGGGCAAGCCTAACGCACCGGGTTTGAGGCATTCAAAGCAGCAGGGTTTGATCCGGAAAAAGGCGATACCAGCGTTACCGGCATCGACCGCGAACCGGCCAAACTGATGGACGAATCTTCCAAAGCGCTGGAACAAGCGGCGGCTTCGATCAGCGTCAGCGCATTGACCGGGGCCAAGCAAGCCAAGCTCAATAGTTTACTGGCGATTCTTGCAGTGTCGATCATTGGCCTGGTGCTGGCATGGCTGATCAGCCGTTCGGTCATCAAGTTGTTGGGCGGAGAACCCGCCGAGGCGGCCGCCGCCGTGCGCGCCATTGCGGCAGGCGATTTAACCATGAATATTGCGGTCAGCGCGGGCGACGATACCAGCTTGCTGGCCAATTTGCAGCAAATGAAAGAAAGTCTGGTGAACATCATTTCCCAGGTCCA